>NZ_CP012546.1:1200000-1500000 GCF_002021925.1 Campylobacter pinnipediorum subsp. pinnipediorum | reverse complement strand
TTAGATGTAGAAACTACTAAAGAAAAGATATATGAAGATCCATATAGCATTATTTCTAATAAAAATGATGTAGATAACAAGAGAGTTAAAGAAAGTGATTATGAAGATTTAGATGTACTTAGAAGTGAGCTAAAAAATATAAACTATAAAATGGCTGATGGTGTAGACTTTGGTGCATTTAAAGCCGAAGCAGAAGGTAAAAAATACAAGACAGGCGATACAGATTTGGATAAGTCTAATAAATTTGAAGACATTCCATTAGATTTAGTAGAAGAACTACCAACTCCTATGAAGTTAAAATCTGAATATCATGGATTGATAGAAGGAGCAGGTAGTGGAGTTACTAAGGATAATGTATTTAATGAAAAATATGTAACTATAAATGATAAAATAGTTGCTATAACTAACACAAACTACACTCCAAAACAATTAAGTGCAGAAGAGAGAAATAGAAGATTTGATGAAGTTAAGAAAAAAGCTGAAAAATTAAATCCGCACAAAGAAGCTGTAGACAAACTTAAAAAGATAGCAAACGATGCTAATGATATTCCAAAAGAAGCTATTATTTCTAAATTAAACGAGTTAAGAGATGGATATAGCAACGAACAAGTTATGGAATTGGTAAATAAATCCGCTCAAGAAAATAGTAAGATAGTTGCACCAGATACATTTGATCCAAATAAATTAACTCCAAGTGAAAGAAGCGAGATAGGTAAGGTATTTAATAAAACTCCTTTGAGTAATGAGTATAATGATTTTAGGAAGAATGTAGATCAAAAAATTTACGAGAAGCTAAAAGAAAATCCTAAGTTTGTTGAACTTATGAATAGTAATTTAAGTGGAAATCAAGAAAAACTAAAAGAGCTATTTAAAATAGTTTCTGAAAGTAAGAGGGATGCATTTAAAGAAGTTGGTGGAATAGATATCCCAACACCTAATTTAGAGTTATTATCTTCATCTAAGAAACATAAGCATATTCATGGGGATTATTCTGGAGATTTGGTAAGAATGAATGATGTTGCTCCGATTCCATCAAAAGAAAAATCAGCACAAAATAAAGAGTTGCTAAATACAATCATACATGAGTTAACACATCATGATCAAGCATATTTGGCTGAAAATAGAAATAATGCAAATTTAAGACAAGATTTGAAATTAGATGCTGACATGTTCTCGTTAAATCAAAATCTATATGTTCACAAAGGAAAAGACTATAAGAAGCAGCCATTAGAAAGTGATGCATTTAATGCAGGAGATAGTTTAAGTGATAGATTGATGAAGGATGTATATAAAGATAATTCATCTAGTTTCGGCAACACTGACTATAAGCCTAAGAAAATAAGCGACAAAGAAAAGAAAAAGCTTGAGAAAAAAGCCAAGAAAAATAGTAATTCAGAATTTACAGATACATATAATAAGTTTAGGGAAAATGCAGATACAAGGTTATTAGAAAACCTTTCTGCTGACCCTCAATTTAAGAAATTGATGAGTAGTGAAATTAATGGAAATCCTGAAAAAGTAAAAGAATTGGTTGACATCGTATCAAGAGCTAAGAAAAACTCTTTAGAGCAATTAGGTGAAACTAATATACCAAAATCAGAATTAAGATTAAAACAAGAGATTCCTACTACTTCTAAAACAGGTAGCAAAGAACAACAAAACACAGAAATACTTAATAATGTATTGAAACAATATACATATAAGTTCTCAGAGGCTAATGGAGAGAATCTTGTAAAGAAAATAAGTGAGCAAAAAACAGATAAGATCAATGATGGAATAGGAAATACAAAATATGTTCCTGAGAAATTATCAAAACAAGAACAAAATAAGCTATTTAAAGAAGCTAAAGAAAAAGCTAAAAATAGAAATCAAGCAAAAGAAGCAGAGGCTAAATTGGCTCTATTAGCAAAAAATTCTAAAAATATTCCAAAAGAGCATTTATTAAAAGCTGTAAATGAAATTGCATACGGTTTAGGTATGCAAGATTCAGTAGAATTAATAAAGAAATCTTCTGAGACAGGACTAAAAATAAATAGACCAGTTGTTATAGAAGGATTTGAGGGCAAAAATGTTAAGAATATGGGAGAAGTTCTAAAGAATATTAAATTTGATGAAAGTTATATTAAAGCTAGAGAAGAAATTAACAAAAAAATAGTAGAAAAACTTGATTCAAGTAAAGAATTCCACGATCTAATGAAAGAAAAACTTTCTGGAAATGAAGAAGGAATAAAAAAATTATTTGATATGGTTGAAAGTGCTAAAAGAGAATCTTTAAAAGAGGTAACTGGAATTAAGGGTAAAAAAGCAACATTAGAATTAAATAAAGAAAATGGACCATTATCTATGAAACAAGGATATTATAGTGATAATGAGGTTCATATGAACGTAACTCCTATTATTAGTTTCTTAAGAACTAAAAAACAAAATAATAAGGAAATTCTAGATACTATAGTTCATGAATTAACCCATCATGATCAAGCTCAAATAACAGGAAATAAAAACAAAAAATTGCCAGATGCAATTAAGGCGGATGCTGATTTATTGTCATTAAATGAAAGTTACTATATTAACTCAGATTTAACAAATTTCTCAGCATATAAAAACCAACCTCTAGAAAGAGAGGCTTTTATATCAGGACATAAATTAGGAGAACAATTAAGTAAATTAGTAGATAAAGGCTATACAGGGGATAAAACTGAAGTAAAAGAAATTAAAACTATTGAACATTTACCAAATAAAATAAATAACCTAGAAAGTCCTAAATCTGCACAAGCTGAGTTAGGTGATAATGCTTTAATCTATGGATTAAAATATGGAAGACAAGAGTTAATAGGAAAAGCTAACGAAGCAGATAAAGAGGGTAAAAACCCAACCTTAGCTGATAGTTATATAGGAAAGCTAAACTTAGGGTTTGAGTTTGCAAACTTAACAGATTTCGCTAAAAAATTAAATAAAGGCGAAGTGACAGATGCAGATATAGCAGATATAGCAAACTTTCAAGATCCAGGTGCAGCACATGCTAGAAAAACTGAGTCAAGAAGTAGAATAAATGCTGCTAATTCAGATGATAATAAAAAAATTATGACTGAATTACTAAAAAATGAAAAAGCAGTAGATTCTCTAAAGAAAGTTGGAGAACTTAGTGAAAAAGTTGATAATGTTTTTACAGAGATGAGAAAGAATGAATTTTTAGATTTAGATAATCCAAAAGAGTCTTCACATTTCACTGATGAACAAAATAAACAAATTAGAGAATATAACGAACTTCAAACAGAGCTAAATAATGCTAGAATGGATTTCTTTACAGAAAAGACAAAACTTATAGCAAAAGAAACTTTAGAAAGAGGCGGAAAGTTATATTTCGCATTGGATGGATTAGCGACAGATAGTACTAGCTTTACTAAAAATACAAAAATAGACATGGATCGCTTAAAAGATTTATTTGATGAAAAAAATCCTTACTATAATGCGGTTACATCAAGAGAGTTAAGATATCTATATGAAAATTATAAAGATAATCCAAACTTGAAATTTACAATAAAAGATCATGTAATTGAGAATCCATTAAAGACACTTGAGATTAAGCCTTCTAATGAAGAAGCTGGCAAGAAAGATGTTCAAAAATTTGAGAAGAAATTACTTCCGGAATTAAAAAATCCATTTGCTAAAAAAGCAAATGGTAAAAATGAAGTAGAGGGTAAAAAACAAGCATTACAAAGCGAAGTTTCAGGTTTCGGCAACACTGACTATAAGCCTAAGAAAATAAGCGACAAAGAAAAGAAAAAGCTTGAGAAAAAAGCCAAGAAAAATAGTAATTCAGAATTTACAGATACATATAATAAGTTTAGGGAAAATGCAGATACAAGGTTATTAGAAAACCTTTCTGCTGACCCTCAATTTAAGAAATTGATGAGTAGTGAAATTAATGGAAATCCTGAAAAAGTAAAAGAATTGGTTGACATCGTATCAAGAGCTAAGAAAAACTCTTTAGAGCAATTAGGTGAAACTAATATACCAAAATCAGAATTAAGATTAAAACAAGAGATTCCTACTACTTCTAAAACAGGTAGCAAAGAACAACAAAACACAGAAATACTTAATAATGTATTGAAACAATATACATATAAGTTCTCAGAGGCTAATGGAGAGAATCTTGTAAAGAAAATAAGTGAGCAAAAAACAGATAAGATCAATGATGGAATAGGAAATACAAAATATGTTCCTGAGAAATTATCAAAACAAGAACAAAATAAGCTATTTAAAGAAGCTAAAGAAAAAGCTAAAAATAGAAATCAAGCAAAAGAAGCAGAGGCTAAATTGGCTCTATTAGCAAAAAATTCTAAAAATATTCCAAAAGAGCATTTATTAAAAGCTGTAAATGAAATTGCATACGGTTTAGGTATGCAAGATTCAGTAGAATTAATAAAGAAATCTTCTGAGACAGGACTAAAAATAAATAGACCAGTTGTTATAGAAGGATTTGAGGGCAAAAATGTTAAGAATATGGGAGAAGTTCTAAAGAATATTAAATTTGATGAAAGTTATATTAAAGCTAGAGAAGAAATTAACAAAAAAATAGTAGAAAAACTTGATTCAAGTAAAGAATTCCACGATCTAATGAAAGAAAAACTTTCTGGAAATGAAGAAGGAATAAAAAAATTATTTGATATGGTTGAAAGTGCTAAAAGAGAATCTTTAAAAGAGGTAACTGGAATTAAGGGTAAAAAAGCAACATTAGAATTAAATAAAGAAAATGGACCATTATCTATGAAACAAGGATATTATAGTGATAATGAGGTTCATATGAACGTAACTCCTATTATTAGTTTCTTAAGAACTAAAAAACAAAATAATAAGGAAATTCTAGATACTATAGTTCATGAATTAACCCATCATGATCAAGCTCAAATAACAGGAAATAAAAACAAAAAATTGCCAGATGCAATTAAGGCGGATGCTGATTTATTGTCATTAAATGAAAGTTACTATATTAACTCAGATTTAACAAATTTCTCAGCATATAAAAACCAACCTCTAGAAAGAGAGGCTTTTATATCAGGACATAAATTAGGAGAACAATTAAGTAAATTAGTAGATAAAGGCTATACAGGGGATAAAACTGAAGTAAAAGAAATTAAAACTATTGAACATTTACCAAATAAAATAAATAACCTAGAAAGTCCTAAATCTGCACAAGCTGAGTTAGGTGATAATGCTTTAATCTATGGATTAAAATATGGAAGACAAGAGTTAATAGGAAAAGCTAACGAAGCAGATAAAGAGGGTAAAAACCCAACCTTAGCTGATAGTTATATAGGAAAGCTAAACTTAGGGTTTGAGTTTGCAAACTTAACAGATTTCGCTAAAAAATTAAATAAAGGCGAAGTGACAGATGCAGATATAGCAGATATAGCAAACTTTCAAGATCCAGGTGCAGCACATGCTAGAAAAACTGAGTCAAGAAGTAGAATAAATGCTGCTAATTCAGATGATAATAAAAAAATTATGACTGAATTACTAAAAAATGAAAAAGCAGTAGATTCTCTAAAGAAAGTTGGAGAACTTAGTGAAAAAGTTGATAATGTTTTTACAGAGATGAGAAAGAATGAATTTTTAGATTTAGATAATCCAAAAGAGTCTTCACATTTCACTGATGAACAAAATAAACAAATTAGAGAATATAACGAACTTCAAACAGAGCTAAATAATGCTAGAATGGATTTCTTTACAGAAAAGACAAAACTTATAGCAAAAGAAACTTTAGAAAGAGGCGGAAAGTTATATTTCGCATTGGATGGATTAGCGACAGATAGTACTAGCTTTACTAAAAATACAAAAATAGACATGGATCGCTTAAAAGATTTATTTGATGAAAAAAATCCTTACTA
Source organism: Campylobacter pinnipediorum subsp. pinnipediorum (assembly GCF_002021925.1). NCBI lineage: Bacteria > Pseudomonadati > Campylobacterota > Epsilonproteobacteria > Campylobacterales > Campylobacteraceae > Campylobacter > Campylobacter pinnipediorum. The sequence goes on along the minus strand of NZ_CP012546.1, from coordinate 1,494,112 downwards.
TAATGCGGTTACATCAAGAGAGTTAAGATATCTATATGAAAATTATAAAGATAATCCAAACTTGAAATTTACAATAAAAGATCATGTAATTGAGAATCCATTAAAGACACTTGAGATTAAGCCTTCTAAGTAGTTGATTTAAGCATTATAATGCTTAAATGTAGGAAATAAGAAATATTTCTTATTTCCTACATCATATATCAATAGCTACTAATTACTTAAATAATTTTTTATAAAAATATTTAAATTTTACTACTATACTTATAAAATATTTTCTTTTGATAATATTTTTTTTATTTTATGTCTTGTAAAACTATATTCACTATACTTTTTTATAATATAAATTTTATATGAGTGCTTTCAATATATTCCTATGATAATATGGTTTAAATTGTGCTATAAATAAATCCCATTTCTTTGCATTTTTACGGGATGTAGTGATTTGATATTAAAATATACAGTCTAATAATTGGCAGTAAGTAAATTATTATTTTAAAACAAATTTTTTATTGACATTATTTAAAAAATAAATTGTAAGTATTTTTGTTATTGTTAAGATTTTAAATTTTTAAAATTAAATATATTTTTGTTTAAGCCCTTAAAAAAGGGCTTATTTTTTATTTTAAAGCGTCTTTTGCGTTATTAGCGAGTGTTTGGAATGCTTTTGCATCATTCATAGCTAAATCAGCTAAAATTTTTCTATCAAGCTCTATGCCTGCTTTCTTCAAGCCACTTATAAATCTTGAGTAGCTTATATCGTTAAGTCTGCAAGCAGCATTTATACGAACTATCCATAAACGACGGAAATCTCTCTTCTTCTGACGTCTATCGCGGTATGCATAAACTAAACTTCTTTCAAGTTGTTCTTTAGCTTTTCTAAAGTGTTTGTGTCTCGCGCTGAAAAAACCACGCGCAAGTTTTAAAACTTTTTTATGGCGTCTTCTTCTTACTACGCCTGTTTTTACTCTTGCCATATTTATCCTTTTACAAATCGGCGCCCATTTTAAGGGTCTTTCCCTAAAACATATAAAATTTAGGGGAGTTTTGAATGACTTTTGTCAAAAACTTTAGCTAATTGCTAGTATCAAACTCCTAGCATCTTCTTAACTGCTTTGACATTTGTGCTATCCACATATTGTGGTTGGCGCAAATCTCTCATACGCTTACTTGGTTTTTTTGTCAAGATATGGCTTCTAAAAGCAGAGCCTCTTTTTATCTTGTTTTTACCCACTTTAAAGCGTTTAGCAGCACCGCGAACGGTTTTCATTTTTGGCATACTAAATCCTTTAGTGTATTTTATGCTGTTTGTAGCATAAGGGATGGATTATACCAAAATATTTCTTTAATAAATTTAAATCTAATATCTTGCGTCAGATAAAACTATGGCGCATAAAACATTTACGCCATTTTTTTCTAAAAAATTCTTAGCTTCCATTATAGTAGACCCAGTCGTAACTATATCGTCTATGAGTATTACTGGATTTTTTATATTTTTTAAGAGTTTAAAATTTCTTGGATTATTTTTACGAAATTTTAAATCTTTCCCACTATAAGTTATATTGTTTGTTGAATGTAAAGTATGAAACAAGGGCTTGATTTGTTTGGAATTTAAGCTTTTTGCAAGTATGGCTGTATGCGAGTATCCATCGGTATTTTTGTCATCTATGGGTATTGCATTTATTAATGCTTGTGATTTAAAATTTATAGCAAATTTTTCAAAACTAAGTTTTGCTAGGTTGTTAAAGATATATCTTCCGTGAATTTTATGTTTTGATATGATTAGGTCTTTTATCTCAGAATAATTGTAAAAACTATAAATTTTAAAACCATCTATTTCCCGTATGCTTATAGTCGGATTGTATAGAAATTTTGAGCAAACTTTACAAAATGTAAAAATGGTAAATGCGCCACATTTAAAGCAACGCATTTAAAATTTGCTGATAATGTTAGCTGTTTTTATTGCTGCTTGTTTTACCAAAAGACCTACGAAAAAATCAAACTCATCAGAGTTCCCAATTTTTAGATTTTTTACATATTGCTTGGTGTTTATGTTAAAATCTTTATTGAAATTTATATTAGAAATATTTAGCTTAGCTTCAAGCTTTCCGTCCAAGGTTTGACCCATTCTATCATAAAAGCCATCTGTTTTTTTAAATGTAAAATCTAGTCTATATGTATATGGAGATGTTTGTGTTTCAACTACCATTATACCGCGAGAGTTAAGCTCTTGTTTTAAAAACATATAAAAAAGCGCTTCCAAAGATGGGCTTGAATCAAGCGGTATTATCTTGCCTTTTCTTCCTATATAAGAAAAAACAGAAGCGTCTTCTCTGGCATCTACAATTCTATGTAAAAAAACTTTTTTAAGCCCTACATTTGTATCAACCAAATTTTTACGTAAACAGTATTTTATAGCTATATCGCTTGAATATTCAGCTCCGTTTATAAGCACTCTTCTTGTTCCTACTGAATTTTCTTTTGTGCAATCAACTTTTATTCTCATTATATCTTTAAATAGTGTTTCATCTTTGCTTGTTATCTGAAAGTATTTATCTTCACTTTCGTTTGTACTAAATGGATTTAAACTAGCACAACCATAGAAAAATATGGCCATAAAAAAATATAAACATATAGATTTGATTTTTAGCATTTGTTTGTCCTTTAATCTATCTTTAAAACGCTCAGGAATGCTTCTTGTGGTAAATGAACTTTACCGATAGCTTTCATTCTTTTTTTACCTTCTTTTTGCTTTTCAAGAAGTTTTCTTTTTCTTGTTATATCCCCGCCGTAGCATTTTGCCGTTACATTTTTGCCCATTGATTTTACATTTTCTCTTGCTATGACTTTGTTGCCTATACTAGCTTGTATTGCTACTTCAAAAAGTTGGCGCGGAACTATCTCTTTCATAGCTTTTACAAAATCTCTTCCTTTTGTGGCGGCTTTGCTTTCAGGCACTATTATGGATAGTGCATCAACTATCTCTCCAGCCACTCTTACATCTAGTTTTACGAGATCCCCAGCTCTATATTCGCTTGGTTCATAGTCAAAACTAGCATACCCTTTTGTAGCCGATTTTAGCTTGTCGTAAAAATCCATCACAATCTCATTCATAGGAATATCGTATTCTAATAAAACTCTTTCAGGTGTTATATAATCCATCTTTGTTTGAATGCCTCTTCTGTTGTTTAGAAGAGTTATGATATTTCCTAAAAAATCAGTAGGTGTTATAATTGTTGATTTTACATAAGGTTCTTTTATCTGTTCTATTTTATTTACAGCGGGTAGCTCGCTTGGATTTTGTATTTTTAGTATTGTGCCATCTGTTTGAACTATCTCGTAAGTAACTGTTGGAGCTGTTGCTATAAGATCAAGTCCAAACTCTCTTTCAAGTCTTTCTTTGATAACTTCCATATGTAAAAGCCCCAAAAAGCCAACTCTAAATCCAAAACCAAGTGCTATCGATGTTTCTGGTTCATAGCTTATCGAGCTATCATTTAGTTTTAGCTTATCAAGTGCATCTCTAAGGTCTTCAAATTTATCAGTGTCTATCGGGTAAATTCCAGCAAAGACAAATGGTTTTGCTCTTTCAAATCCACCAATTGGCTCTTTTGTTGGGTTTTTTGACATGGTTATAGTGTCGCCAACTTGAACATCACTAACATTTTTAAGTCCTAAAATAACAATACCGACCTCGCCAGCATTTATAGAAGTGGTTTTTATAGGTGCTATTGGATTTGGATACATTAGGTCTAAAACCGTATGTTTTTTATTTGTTCCCATAACAAGAATTTCATCATTTTTTGAAATCTTGCCATCATATACCCTAACCAATGCCAAAGCTCCAAGATAGTTATCAAACCAGCTGTCATATATAAGGGCTTTTGTAGGCAAACTCTCATCTGTAACCGGAGCTGGTATCCTTGAAACTATCGCTTCAAGCAAGTCACTTATGCCTATACCTGATTTTGCACTTACTTCTATCGCATTTGTGCAATCAAGCCCTATGATATGTTCTATCTCATCTTTTACTCGTTCAGGATCTGCTGCTGGTAGGTCTATTTTATTTATTACGGGTATTATTTCAAGATTATGTTCAAGTGCTATATATACATTTGCAATGGTCTGTGCTTCAACGCCTTGTGAAGCATCTACAACCAAAAGAGCACCCTCACAACTTGCCAAGCTTCTACTTACTTCATAGCTAAAATCAACGTGTCCCGGAGTGTCTATTAGGTTTAGTATAAACTCACCATCTTTGTTTTTATAATTAAGTCTTACACTTTGTGCTTTTATTGTTATTCCACGCTCTTTTTCTATATCCATTGTATCCATTATCTGAGAGCTCATTTGTCTATCGCTAACGGCTCCGCATTCTTGGATTAGTCTATCAGCAAGTGTGCTTTTTCCGTGATCTATATGTGCTATAATACTAAAATTTCTTATATTTTTCATATACCTACTTTTTATTTTATTTTTATCTTTTATATTGCCAAAAAATCATTTAAAAAAGCATAAAGTTCAAAAATAGAATTTATTATAGATATTTTGGCAAAGTATGAATCTTAATTTTAAAATTAGCTTATTTTAAACTCTTCAAGTTTATACTTGCTTTTGATTACTTTTTTTGTAGCTCTTATGCCGTGAGCTGTTCCTATCACAAGTAATTTCGAGTTTGTTCCTATTAGAGTATCTCCATTTGGCATAGCTGTAAATTTATTGTTTGTATCCAAAATTCCAACAACATCACAACCTGTTATATTTCTTAGATTTGTCTCTTTTAGTCTTTTAAATCTAAGCCAAGAGTATTCAGGAACTAAAATTTCTTCTATATCTATAGGAGAATCTTTTTTGTATAAAAAGTGCTCTAATAAGTTTTCCATATCAGGTCTAACACTCATTGCACTTAGTCTTTGTGCTACTAGTTTTGATGGGCTTACGACACTGTTTGCACCAAGTTTTTTCAGTCTTTCTGTGTCATCTTCATTGTCAGAGTTTGTCATTATAAAGTATGGTCTTTTTCTATCTATCTCTTTTTCATAAAGTCTTACGGATGCTATAAGCGCTATATTGTCGGCAATGTTGGAACTTATGGCTATAACACCTTTTGCGCTTGAAAGATGAGTTTTTAAAAATGCTAATTGCGTGTGAGGCGCAGCTTTTATGTAGTATGGATACTTGTATTTTTGAGCAAGTTCCGGTAGATCTTCTCTGTTATCAACGACTACAAATGGTATATGATTTTCACGAAATTGAGCGCTAAGTTCTATTGTGTACAAATTGTGATAACAAATAACAAAATGATTTTTAAGCCTAGCGATTTTATAAAGCATATGGCTCTCCTTTATAATAGCTAACAATGAGCCTTTTTTGAATACCTCTACAACGACACCTATAGAAAATGTAAAAACCGCAAAACCAAGCAAAATAAAAACTATCGTAAATATTCTACCTTTTACGGAAATAGGCGCTACCTCTGTAAAACCAACAGTTGTAAAAGTCATACCTGCTTGATAAATTCCATCTATCAATGAAAAATTATCTATAAATACATATCCTAATGAGCCAAACATCATCATTAAGACAACTGAGATTAGCGGAATTCTAAATGGTTTTAGTTGTTCATATAACTCTGTATTTAAATTTATTTCTGGTTTTGAGGATGTAGACCAGTTGAGGAATTTTTTAAGCTTCGTTAAAAAAAGCATAAATTCCTCTTTAGTGTTTCATAGATTTTAATCCTAGTTTGACTGCTTTTTCATTGTTCTTAAAGTAGAAGCAGCTACTTTAATCTTTCTAGTTGTACCATCTTCAAGAGTAACACGGATAGTTCTAAGATTTGGTAAAAATCTTCTCTTTGTTTTGTTATTGGCATGGCTAACATTGTTACCAACCATAGGACCTTTTCCTGTAATATCACATCTTCTTGACATATCTTTTCCTTAAAAAAACAAAATTTAATGTGTGATGTTATCTAAAAAAAACAAAAAAAACGCTTAAATTTATGAATTTTTATTTTTATGGACTTTTAAACTATATTTAAAGTAAAATTACCCCAATTTTTAAAACTAAAAGGTATAAAATGTATGTAGCACCGAGTATATTGTCGGCTGATTTTGGGAATTTAGATGCTGAAATCAAAGCCATTTGTGAAGCTGGCTGTGATTTGATTCATGTTGATGTAATGGATGGTCATTTTGTCCCAAATTTAACAATAGGACCACTTGTGGTAAAAGCTGTCGCAAAAGCTGCTACAAAGCCACTTGATATACATCTAATGGTGCAAAATAATACTTTTTTTGTTGATCTTTTTTTGCCGTTAAAACCAAAATTTATCACATTTCACATAGAAGAAGAAAAACACCCGCTAAGACTTATTGATCATATAAGACAAAATGGAGTAAGCCCCGGCATTGTTTTAAATCCACATACCCCAATATCAACTCTTGAATACATAATCAAAGAGATTGATATGGTTTTGCTTATGAGTGTAAATCCAGGGTTTGGTGGACAAAAATTTATACCTGATGTTGTGGAAAAAATAAAACTTTTAAGAGAATTGATAGATAAAAAAAATGCAAAATGTCTAATAGAAGTTGATGGTGGTGTAAATGGACTTAATGCACCTGATTTAGAAGAAGCTGGGGCTGATGTTTTGGTTGCAGGTAATTATATATTTTCTTCGAATTCTTATGCAGAAGCTATTCGTGCTATAAAGCTTGAGTTTTGAAACATTTAGAAAATCTGTTAAATTTACTTTCAAATAGAAATCTTAGTTATTATGATTTTATTGCTAGGGCAAAGCTAGTTGATGAATTGACAGAAATTTTTGATATCAGAGATATAGATATATGGCAAGCTTTGGGGCTTGATATATCTAGAAATATACATAAAGTTGAGTTAAATACAAGAATAAGACCTATAGCAGAACAAGAGTTTTGTATAGTTGATATAGAGACAAATGGCGGTATGAGTAGCGGACAAATAATAGAAATCGGTGCTATTAAGATTAAAAATGGGGTTGAGATAGGTAGATTTGAGAGTTTGGTTTATGCAAAGGAAGTTCCTGAAAGCATAACCGAACTAACCGGAATCAAACAAGAAGATTTAAAAAATGCCCCAAATTTAAGTCACGTTCTTGAAAAATTTAGAGTTTTTTTAAATAAAAGTGTGTTCGTTGCTCATAATGTAAATTTTGATTATAATTTTATATCAAATAGTATGAAAAATACAGATTTTGGAATACTTTTAAACCGTAAAATATGCACAATAGAGTTAGCAAAAAGAACTATACCATCAGAGAGATATGGACTTGGTTATTTAAAAGAATTGCTTGGCATAAACAATACCCATCACAGGGCTTTAAACGATGCGATATCAGCTTGTGAGATATTTAAGATATCTCTTAGTAAGCTTCCCCAAAATGTAAAAACAGTAGAAGAACTTATAAGATTTACTAAAAATTCTAATAAAGTTAAAATAAATCAATAAGCAATCTCATTTAAAATTAAGCAAGAGTTGTAAAAAGATTAGTTTTAAATTTATACTTGATAAGTAAAATCTCGCAAAAAAATCAAAAAAGGAAACAAAAAATGAAAGATTTAACTTCTTTTGGTGAAGCTAGAATAAAAATAATTGCTCTTCCAAAGGATACAAACTCATCTGGAAATATATTTGGCGGTTGGATAATGTCTCAGATAGATATGGCCGGTGTGATAGCAGCAAGAGAGTTAGCGCCTGAAAGGGTTGTTACCATATCTATGGATGAGATTATATTTAAAGAGCCTGTTTATGTTGGCGATTTGATAAGTTGCTATGCAAAGGTTATCAAGGTTGGAACGACATCCATAAGAACACAGATAGAAGTAACGGCGCTTAGACAAAATAATGATGGGTTTACAGAATGTGTTCAGGTTACAAGTGCATTTGCTACATTTGTTAGTGTCACAAAAGATGGTGTAAAAAAACCAATAGACCCTGAATTAAAAAGATTACACGGATTTTAATAGCATAAAATCACGGCATTAAATTATTTGTCGTGATTTTTACTTTTATGTTTTTCAGCCTTACATTATCAATTTTTAAGTAAAATCCATTTAAAAATTAAATCATGAAATGTAAACAATAAATGGATAGAATAGTTGAAATAGAAAAAGTAAATTTTGAAAATGATTTTGAAGTATCTTTACGTCCTAGTGTTTTTGATGACTATATAGGGCAAGAGAAGATCAAACAAAACTTAAGCATATTTATACAAGCCGCAAAAAAAAGAAACGAGTGTCTCGATCATGTTTTATTTTATGGACCTCCGGGGCTTGGAAAGACAACATTAGCGCATATTATAGCAAATGAAATGAATGTCAGCATAAAGATGACAGCCGCTCCTATGATAGAAAAGAGTGGAGATTTGGCTGCTATTTTGACAAATTTACAAGAGGGTGATGTTCTTTTTATAGATGAGATACACAGACTAAGCCCAGCTATAGAAGAGGTGCTTTATCCTGCTATGGAGGATTTTAGGCTTGATATTATTATAGGCTCAGGACCAGCTGCACAAACTATAAAAATAGATCTTCCGAAATTTACACTTATAGGTGCTACGACTCGTGCTGGTATGATTTCAGCTCCGTTAAGAGATCGTTTTGGCATGGATTTTAGACTTCAATTTTATACTACAAACGAACTATCAAAAATCGTTCAAATCGCATCATCTAAGCTCTCAAAAGAGTGTGATAAAAATGCTTCCTTGGAAATAGCAAAGCGTTCAAGGGGGACTCCAAGGATAGCTTTGAGATTATTAAAAAGAATTCGCGATTTTGCAGAGGTAAGAGATGAAAATTTCATATCTCATGAGCGTTCAAAAGAGGGGCTTGATGCACTTGGGGTTAATGATCTTGGATTTGATGAGATGGATATTCGCTATCTTGAAATTTTAACTCAAGCAAGACGTAGACCGCTCGGACTTAGCACTATTGCGGCCGCTTTAAGCGAAGATGAAGGCACGGTTGAAGATGTGCTTGAGCCTTATTTGCTTGCAAATGGTTATATTGAACGAACAGCAAGAGGTAGGATAGCAAGTATGAAGAGTTTTGAACTTTTTAATATTAAGATAGATAAAGGCTTGTTTGATGATTAATAATGGCAGGGTTTATGTTGGATTTTTCGTAATCTTTTCTCTTTGTTTGGTCTTGTATCTTTTTAAGCCATTTTTATTAAATATATTTATAGCAGCTTTACTTGCGGTTGCCACATCAAATATAAATGTAAAACTTTTGCAAATAACAAATAATAAAAAGACACTTTCGGCTTTTCTTACTACCGTGGCTCTGTTTAGCTTGTTTATGGCACCATTTTTATATGCTGTTGTTAGTGTTGCAAAATATGCAGCAAATATAGACATAAATACCATAAATACAACTGTTGATTATTTAAAGAATTATGATTTTAATCTACCAAAAAGCTTTGAATTTTTAACACCAAAAATAAAAGAAATAATTTCAAGTATTGATGTGAAATTTTTGTTTAACACTGTTGTTTCAAATATAGCAAATGTAGGAAAATTAAGTGCTAAGTTTATGATAGATATGGTTTTTATACTTGTTTTTTTCTTTTTTTGTATTTTGTACGGAAGTGAACTTATAGGGTATATCAAAAAAGCACTTCCTATGAATATAAAAGATAGTGAGTTTGTATTAAGCGAAGTTGCAAATGTTATGAGTGTTGTATTTTATTCTATTATTATAAATACTATTTTTCAAGGTTGTCTTTTTGCATTTATAACAAGTATATATGGATATGATGGATTTTTGACTGGAATTTTATTTGGATTTAGTTCGCTTATACCTGTTATAGGAGGTCTTCTTTTGTGGCTCCCTATAAGTCTTTACGAGTTTGCAAACCTAAATACAACTGCTGCAATAGTAATAGCCTTATATACTATAATTGTTATTTCTATAATAGCCGATACTTTTTTAAAGCCCCTTATTATAAAGTTTATAAATTCAAAACTTGTAAAAATTCCAACCAAGATAAACGAACTTTTACTATTTTTCTCAATGATAGCTGGTATTAGCACATTTGGTTTTTGGGGGCTTATACTAGGCCCAGCGATAGTTACATTTTTTATATCAAATATAAAACTTTATACACTTATAAAAAGAAAATTTATTGATTGATTTTTTAAGCTTATTAAAGTGTTAGTTGAGTAAATGATGATAAAAACTAGTTTCGAATTTTATTAATTTAAAGAAAAACTGTATTTTATTGAACGGAAGTTTAATAAAATATGATAAAATTCTTTCACTTTAATGAAAGGTTTATTATGAACAGTATTTTATTTCGTTTACTTGATAGTTATGCTTTGACTATAAACGATTATTCTTTAAAAACTCCAGAAGTAACTGCCGGATACTGTTGTAACAATACTTGCCATCTTAGATAGGGTTGTAAATTTATGTTTTAAATTTACTCGTATTTTTTAATAATGGTTTATTTTACCATTTCTTTATTTTTTTGAGGATTTAATATGATTATTTTAAATTTAATAGTTTTTGTTGTTTTATTATTTGTATTGTTTAAAGTGTTTCAAAGCACTCAAAAACTAGGCTTAACAGTATTTGTTGGTTTGTTTTTGGGTCTTATCGGTGGTGCTTTGATGCAAAACTTTTATGATAAACCAATTATTAGCTCTACACTTGATTGGATAAATATAGTTGGTAGTGGCTATGTTCGTTTGCTTCAAATGATTGTTATGCCACTTGTTTTTATCTCTATTTTGGCAGCCATTACTAGATTGCATAACTCAAAATCACTAGGCAAGGTTAGTCTTAGTGTTTTATCTGTTTTGCTTCTTACTACAGCTATCGCAGCCGCTATAGGTATTGCTATGGCCTATATGTTTGACTTATCGGCTGAGGGTTTGGTGGCTGGGGAAAGAGAATTGGCTGCACAACTTAGCATAAGTGGTAGAGCTGAAAAAATAAGTAGCTTAACAATACCTTCAATGCTTGTATCTTTTATACCAAAAAATCCATTTGCAGAACTTACTGGTGCAAACCCTACTTCTATAATTAGCACCGTTATTTTTGCCGCATTACTTGGCATAGCAGCTTTAAACCTTTCTAAGCAAAATCAAGAATTTGGTGAAAGAATTGCTAGTGGTGTTGAGTTATTAAATCAGTGGATAATACGCTTAGTTCGTTTTATAATTAGTTTAACTCCTTATGGTGTCTTTGCATTAATGACAAAGATGGCAGCAGTATCTGTTTGGTCTGATGTGGTAAATTTAGGTAGTTTTATAGTAGCTTCTTATCTTGCACTATTGTCAATGTTTGTAATTCATGGTATATTGCTTTTTGTATTTAAAGTAAATCCTTTGGATTATTATAAAAAGGTATTGCCTGTTTTAAGTTTTGCTTTTAGCTCTCGTTCAAGTGCTGCTACCATACCTTTAAATATAGAAACCCAAACAGATAAGCTTGGAAACGATAGTGTTATAGCAAACTTTGCTGCTACATTTGGTGCTACGATAGGACAAAACGGTTGTGCTGGAATTTATCCTGCGATGCTCGCGGTTATGGTTGCGCCAACGGTTGGTATAGACCCTTTTAGTGTTCAGTATATCCTTAGCCTTATTTTAATCGTAGCTATCTCATCATTTGGTATAGCTGGTGTTGGTGGCGGTGCTACATTTGCCGCTATCGTTGTGTTATCTGCTTTAAATTTACCGCTTGCCTTGGTTGGTTTGCTTATATCTATCGAGCCTTTGATAGATATGGGAAGAACTGCTTTAAATGTAAATGGTGCTATGGTCGCTGGAACTTTGAGCGATAGAATTTTAAACAAAAAGCAAAAATAAACTACATAAGTATTCAAACGATGAGTTTTAAAACTTGTCGTTTGGGTATTTTAAATATATTTTTATCATTTATATAAAGTATAGTGGCGGGTAAAGTGGGATTCGAACCCACGAGGCTGTTACACCTACACGCGTTCCAGGCGTGCTCCTTCAACCACTCGGACATCTACCCAAAAAATAAGAACATAAATTATACAGTATCATTGCTTTTATTGGCTTGAAATTTTGAATATTAACATTCATTAAAGTGTTTTTGGATAGACTTATGTCTTTAAATTTTAAAGGATATAGGTTATGAAAAAGATTTTTGTTTGTTTTCCTGTTTTTATAGCTCTTTCTCTGAGCGCATTTGATTTTTCAAGTGTCATAAATACTGCAAAAGGTATGATAAATAATAAAACTACAAATGATAACTATAAAAGTATGGTAGAAAAGGCATTGGACTTATCTGTAAAAGAGTTAAGCGAAAGTGGATTTTTAAATAATAGTGTCGCAAAAATTCCTTTGCCAGAACATATTCAAACAGCTGCAAATTTAGCAAAAAAAGTAGGCGGAGAAAAATGGGCAAATGAGCTTACAAAGTCTATAAATCAAAGTGCAACAAAGGCTGTTGGCGGTGCTTCTAAGGTTTTTTATGATGTTATTCAAAATATGAAAGAGGATGAAATAAAAGGTTTGTTTTTAGACAAAGAAAATAGCTTTACAAAGTATCTTCAAACAAATGCAAGTGATAAATTGTCAGCTGTATTTAAGCCTATAATTGAAAAAATGATGAGTGAAAATACATTTGCTACCGCTTATAATGGTCTTAATTCTTTTGTAAAAAATAACTCTCTTTTGCAAAATGATGCAGTAAAAAACCTAAAAAACTTGGCTGGAAATTTTGGAGGCAATCAATACATTCCAAACACAGATGAAGATTTAAATGATTATATTACTAGAAAAACACTTGATGGTCTTTTTGCACTGATGGAAGAAAAAGAATCAAGTCTTAAAACAGGAACCATTGGCAAAGGTATGGATTTGCTAAATAAAATTTCAAAATAAGCAAATGCATAAATGACATCAAGAGCTAAAGAACTTTATTCTGATATATTGCTTTTTTTAGTTGCGATTGTTTGGGGTGTTACTTTTTTGCCTATGGCAAAGGCACTCCATACGAATGGTGTCTTTACTATACTTTTTTGGAGGTTTTTGATAGCTTTTTTGCTTATGTTTTTAATATCGTTTAAATTTATAAAAAAAGCTGATAAGAACTCTATAAAACATGGCGCTATTCTTGGTATTTTTTTATTTATGGGATTTGCCGTTCAAACATTTGCGTTAAAGTATATACCAAGTTCTACAGTGGCTTTTATAACTGGTCTTAATGTTGTTTTTGTGCCATTTGTGGTATTTGTCTTTTTTGCAAAAAAGATAGCCATATACTCATATATAGGTGCTTTGCTAAGTGCTTTTGGGCTTTATTTTTTATCAAGCACAGAACTTGGCTTTACAAAAGGTGAGCTTTTAAGTATTATTTGCGCTTTAGCTTATACTTTACATATAGTTTTAACTTCTGAATTTGCAAAAAAGAGTGATACAATTATTTTGGTCAATGTCCAATTTTTAGTTGTAGCTATTTTGAATTTTATATGTGCTATTGTGTTTGAGGGTGATGCGATTCCGGTTGTGAATTTTGATTTTGTCACTGCTGTTTTGATTGCATCAATTTTTGCAACCGTTATAGCTTTTTATGTTCAAACAAAAGCACAAGAATTTACATCGCCTATAAAAACATCTTTGATTTTTACATTTGAGCCAGTTACCGCTGGAATAGTTGGTTATTTTATAGGCAAAGAGAACATTAGTCAGACTCAAATAATGGGAGCTTTTGCTATTTTATTCGGTATAATCATAAGCGAAATTGGTTCTTACAAAAAACATTCACATTAAAATTTTAAACATAAGGGAGATATATTGTCTTTTAAATTTCAAATCACAGAATTTCGTGCTGATATAGCCTTGCTTTTTACGGCCGTTGTTTGGGGTGCTAGTTTACTACCTATGTCAAATGCTGCGGATAGTAACGATGTTTTTACTATACTTTTTTGGAGATTTTTTATCTCATTTTTTATAATGGGAACGGTTGCATTAAAGTTTGATAAAAAATTTGATAAAAATAGTATCAAATACGGTCTTATTTTGGGTCTATTTTTGTTTTTGGGTTTTACTTCGCAAACCTTCGCTTTGACACATACATATAGTTCAAGTGTTTCATTTATATCAGGACTTAATGTTGCTATCGTTCCATTTGTTGTATTTTTAATATTTAGAAGAAAAATTTACATACAAGCTTATGTTGGTATAGTTCTTGGAACGATTGGACTTTATTTTTTGACAGATTCAAAGGTTGGTTTTGGTCTTGGCGAAGCTTTGAGCTTGGTTTGTGCTTTGTCTTGGGCTTTGCATATAGTTTTTACTAGTGAGTTTGTAAAAAAATGTGAAATTTTTACACTCATAACCACACAATTTGCTGTGATATTTATTTTAAGTGCTATTTTCGGGGTAGGCACTCATGGCAGTATAGTTCCTATTTTGGATGATGATTTTTATAAGGTTATGTTTATTACTATCGCTTTTTCTACTATATTTGGTTTTATAATGCAAAGTGTTATGCTAGCTCATACAAGCCCTATAAAAGCCGCATTGCTTTTTACTTTTGAACCAGTTACTGCTGGATTTTTAGGATATTTTATAGGTAATGAGCATTTGACTGGATTACAAATTTTTGGAGGTATTATTATAATAGCTGGAATTTTGATAAGTGAGATTGGCTCATATCTAAACAATAAAAGGATAAATTAATGTTTTTTAGCAGACAAATAACTGAGTTTAAAGCTGATTTTGCTCTTTTAATAACAGCTTTTATATGGGGTGCTGCTCTTTTACCGATAGTTGCATCTTTAAAGACAAATGATGTTTTTACGATTTTGTTTTGGAGATTTTTTATTTCAGCTTTGATAATGGGTCTTATAGCTTATAAATTTGATAAGTTTTTTGATAAACAAGCTATTAAATATGGCTCTATTTTAGGGCTTACATTGTTTCTTGGGACATCTTTTCAGACATCGGCTTTAAAATACACATATAGCTCAAGTGTATCTTTTATAGTTAGTTTGTATATACTTTTTATACCATTTATGTCTTTTATGTTGTTTAAGAAAAAGGTTGGAATTTACTCTTATGTGGGTATGTTTTTTGGTGTTTTAGGGCTTTTTTTATTGAAACGAAATCTTGAATTTGGTTTTGGAAAAGGTGAAATTTTAAGTATATGCTCAGCCGTTAGTTTGGCTTTTCATATAGTATTTATGGGGTATTTTACTAAAAAAAGTGAGCTTTTTACATTTTTGGCTTCTCAATTTTTAGTTATTTCTATATGTTGTTTTTTGTTTTCTTATGCATTTAGAGGCGGGGTGGTTCCTACTTTGGATTATGCTTTTTATAAAGCTATGATTATAACTATATTTTTCTCAACTGTAATAGGCTTTGGTATAGAAGGGCTTATGCTTAGATATACAACTCCCGTTAAGGCAGCTATAATATTTATTTTTAAGTCTGTTACTGCTGGATTTTTGGGGTATTTTTTTGGTGGGGAAGATCTAAATAGCATACAAATACTTGGTGCTTGTATAATAATAGCTGGAATTTTAATAAGTGAAGTAGGCCCTTATCTCAATAAAAAAAGCCAAAAGATATAAAACTCTACTATGCAAGATAGATATATTTTGCATAGTTTTTATATTGTTTTCTAAAAGAATATTTTTATCTTTTAAAATGTCTTTTAAATTCTTTGTTTATGTGTAATTAAGCTTAATGTTGGCAAAATTTAAAAATACTTAATTTATGTGTAAGTTGAAAATCTACTGTGAAATTATAAAAAAAACATATTTTCTTAAATGCATATTTGTTAAAATATAATTATAATAATAGTAGGAATATAATATGAAAAATAAAAAAATAGCAGTATTTTTTGACTGTGAAAATATTTCGGCTAAATATGTTGAAGAAATTTTTGATGATTTAGCAAAATATGGAGAGGCTATAATAAAACAGTCTTTTAAGGACTGGGAGAACTCAAATAGCAAAGCTTGGAACAAAGAACTGCACGAAGAATTTGCAATAGAACCAATACAAGTTTTTTCTAATAAAAACTATAAAAACACAGCTGATTTGAGAATTCAAAGAGCTGTTTTTGAAACAATGAATCAAAAAAATATTGACATAATAGCTTTAGTAACTAGCGATAGTGATTTTAGAGATTTGGTTATGAGCATAAAATCCAACGGATTTGAAGCGATTGGATTTGGTGAGTCAAAAACTCCAGCATCTTTAAAAAATGCCTATTCTGATTTTATAGAACTTCCCATAAAAGATAAGCAACAAGATATTTTAGATAAAAAAGTAGTTGATATTTTAAAAGAAGCCATAAACAACACAAATGATGATGGCGAATATAGTCTAGTATCTAAAGTAGGAATGTATCTAAAAAATAAAAACTCATCATATAACCCCAAAAATTTTGGTGCTAGAACATGGGGAAATATAATAAAAAAATTTCCAGATGAATTTGAAATTTGCTATTTAAATAAAGAAAAAAGTATGTTCGCAGTTAAAAATAAAAAATAGATCAGTGCAACAAGTCTTGCTACACTGTTAAGATTTTATGAAAGAACTATTGCTCCTATTGTAGCCCCTATGATTAGCGGGATATTGAAAAATAAAAATGTAGGAACACAAGTATCATAAACGTGATTGTGCTGTTCGTCAGCATTTAGTCCAGATGTAGGACCTAGTGTGCTATCACTTGCTGGACTACCGGCATCCCCAAGCGCTGCAGCTATACCTACAAGTAAGATTATAGCTGCCGGAGAAAATCCAAGTTGTAGTGATAGTGGAACATAAATAGAAGCTATGATAGGTATCGTTCCAAAGCTAGTTCCTATACCTATGGTTACTAACAGTCCTATGATAAGCATAAGCAATGCACCGCCTAATTTACCACCTGCTATTTGACTAGCAAAGCTTACAAGTGATTCTATTCCGCCACTCTCTCTTAAAACAGAGCCAAAACCAGCTGCTACTAGCATTATAAAAGCTATAAAGCCCATCATAGCTAGTCCGTTATCCATTATATTATCTACTTTGTTGTATTCAATACCCTTGAATGCTATCATAAAAACAAGTCCAAGAAGTGCTCCAAGCGGTAAAGAGTCTGTATATAATTGAACACTAAATGCAATAACGGAACCAACTAAAACCACCCACTCTTTTCTTGTCATTTTTAGGCTTTTTGCTATGTTTGCTTCTTCGGTTTCTTTTGCTTCAAAAGCTGTATTTTGATAGACTCTTTTTCTAGAATAAAATACAAAAACAGCCAAGAAAAGCCCTATAAGCATAGATAAACCACCTATCCACATTACACTTGAAATATCGCCTATTTCAACTTTTACACCATTATTTTCTAATTCTTGTTGGATTATATTGTGAAATAATAATCCAAAGCCAACACTTAAGCTAACATAAGGTGCTTTTAGTCCAAATGTAAGCGCGCAAGCAACCGCTCTTCGGTCTATATTTAGTTTATTCATAAGTGGTAAAAGTGGTGGTATCAAGATAGGTATAAAAGCTATGTGAACCGGTATAAGGTTTTGCGAAAAGCAAGCTATAAAAGCTATAGAAAGCACAAACCAAGTTCTTGTTTGGCTTAAAATTTTGCTTATAGCATTTATTAAAATAGCTGTTAAATTTGTATTTGCAATAGCCGCCGCCAATGCACCAAGCAATATATAGCTAAGAGATGTTGTTAGGTTGCCTTTCATTCCTGCTATCAATGTAGAAGTCGTATCTGCCATTGATGTAAAAAGAGTTTGAAAGCCTACCGAGATTCCATCACCAAAGCCGGAAAAACCGTGATGTGAGATAACCCCAGCAAGCAAAGCTGATACTAGTATTGATAACAATATGTTAAACCTAAACAAACACAGTATAATCATTAAAATTATACTTAAAACGACTGGGTTACCAAGCATGTTTTTCCTTTTCTTTGAATTTTTTATGTATTATTGCAAATATATGCAAAAAAAATCTTTAAATTATCTTTAAATATATATTTTTTTTAACCAACATAGTTTTTATTTTTAATCATAGTTTGGATAAAATATTAAAAATTAACTATTTTTCAAGGAAAAAATATGAGAAGTGATGTTATAAAAAAAGGCTATACAAGAACCCCGCATCGTTCGTTGTTAAGAGCTACTGGTTTGGGTGATGATGATTTTAATAAGCCGTTTATCGGTGTAGCAAATAGCTTTATTGAGATTATTCCGGGGCATTTTTTCTTAAATAAATATGCTGAAATTTTAAAAGATGAAATTCGCAAAAACGGCTGTATTCCTTTTGAGTTTAACTGTATTGGTGTTGATGATGGTATCGCAATGGGGCATGGTGGTATGCTTTATAGTTTGCCAAGTCGTGAGATTATCGCAAACTCTGTTGAAACTGTTATGAATGCTCATAGTTTGGATGCTCTTGTTTGTATGCCAAACTGCGATAAGATAGTGCCTGGTATGATTATGGGAGCACTTCGTGTAAATGTGCCTACTATTTTTGTAAGTGGCGGTCCTATGAAAAAAGGATATACTGATAAGGGCGAGCCTATCGATCTAGCAAGTGCTTTTGAGGCTGTTGGTAAATTTGAAAATAAGCAAATAAACGAAACCGAGCTTAAGGATATAGAGTGCAATGCTTGTCCTAGTGGTGGAAGTTGCAGTGGTATGTTTACAGCAAACTCAATGAATACTCTTTGTGAAGCTATGGGTATCGCACTTAGCGGAAATGGCACAATCCTTGCACTTACGCCTGAGAGAGAAGAGCTTGTTAGAAAGGCTGCAAGAAGAATTTGCGAGATAGCTTTGGACGAGAGATTTAAGATAAAAAATATACTAAATGAAAAAGCTGTAAAAAATGCACTTGTTGTTGATATGGCTATGGGTGGAAGCTCAAATACCGTGCTTCATATGCTTGCTATTGCAAGGGAGGCTGGGGTTGATTTAAAAGTTGGTGATTTAAATAAGATAAGCCAAAATATCGCCCATATAGCTAAAATTTCTCCATCTTTGCCAAATGTTCATATGCAAGATGTTGGGGCTGCTGGCGGAATGAATGCTGTTATAAAAGAGATTTCAAGGCGAGATAATGGAATGCTTTGTCTTGACAATCTTACTGTTAGTGGCGATAGCTTGGGTGAGAGAGTAGGTCAGAGTGATATCAAAGATGAGAGTGTGATTCGCAAGGTTGAAAATGCATATTCTCCTGTTGGTGGACTTGCTATTTTATTTGGAAATTTAGCCGAGCAAGGTTGTGTTATAAAAACGGCTGGTATAGTTGGCGAAAGAAGATTTAAGGGTAAGGCTATTTGCTTTAATTCACAAAATGAAGCTATAAAGGGCATTTCTGGTGGTAAGGTTCAAAAAGGCGATGTTGTGGTTATTCGCTATGAAGGTCCAAAAGGTGGTCCCGGTATGCAAGAAATGCTTAGCCCAACATCTCTTATAATGGGTAGAGGTCTTGGTGCTGATGTTGCGCTTATTACTGATGGAAGATTTAGTGGTGCTACGAGGGGTCTTAGTATAGGACACGTAAGTCCAGAAGCTGCTGAGGGCGGAATGATAGGGCTTTTGCAAGATGGTGATATAATAAATATAGATGTTGATAAGTATGAGATAAATGTTGAACTTAGTGACGATGAGATAAAAACTCGCCTTGCAAATTTCGAACCTTATGAGAAAGAGCTAAGCTCAAAATGGCTAAGACAATATAGAAAACTAGTAACTAATGCAAGCAATGGAGCTGTATTGGAAGCTTGATTTCATTTAAATTAATAGTCTTTGATACTTAAAAAAAGGTTTATTAAAACTATATAGCATTAAAATAAAATGGTGCTATATAGTATTTTTCTTAAAAATTAAATTTTTCTATAAAGGATGATATTTGATTTATATTATTGTAGCTGTTGTGTTTGTGATTAGGTTAGTATTTTTAAAAGTTTCTATCAAAAATGAAAAAGAAATTTTAGCTAATGGTGGTAAAGAATATAGTGTGGCAAATTCCAAAAGACTTACTGTTTTGCATATTTTATTTTATATTTTTGCTGTTGTTGAGGCGCTTGTAAGCGGAGCAAATTTTGATATCATTAGTGGTATTGGAGCTGGATTGCTTGTGTTTTCTATGATAATGCTTGATGTTGTGATACGTCTTTTAAAAGGGATATGGACTGTTAAACTAATGCTAGTAAAAGATCATAAATTCAACAATCACTGGCTATTTAGGGTGGTTAAACATCCAAATTATTTTTTAAATATAATTCCTGAATTGATTGGCTTATGTATGTTGTGCCATGCTTTGTATGTAGGTATTGTTTTGGGTGTATTTTATGCTTTGGTTTTAGGTATCAGGATAAAAGATGAAAATAAACTTTTAAACGAGGTTATAATTCCAAATAGTTGCAAATAACTAAGGGGTAAATATTGTTTGAAAATACTTATAATCATAGCCATATAAAAAATATTGATGAAGAAATTACATTATTACAAGATTTACTTAATATATTTAACAACAATCTTAAAATATTACATTATTTGGATGAGTTGCGACATTTATCCGATGCCAATAATACCGATAAAATTGTTTTAGATATTTTTTTAAAAGAAATTAAAAGTAATAATTTTAATGTCAGTAAGACTATTGAATTTATAAAATATAATTTAGCTGATAAAAGAAATTTTAATTATTTAGATGAAAAAAATAAAACAATAATTAAAAAAATATATAATAATTTAAAAGAATTACAAAAAGATAATATTAATTGCTTTAGTGAAAATTTTTTTAAAGACAGAATATTAAATTTAAAGATATTTATTAAACTTCTTAAAAAACAAAAAGAAATCATAAAAGAACATATTTATAGTATAAGTAAAACAGAGTGTAAAAGATTAAATATAGAAATTTTAGAATATGAAAATTCAATTTACAATACATTTTATCCTATGTTTTCAAGATATATTGATTTGCAAAAATATAGTTTTGAACATTTAAAAAATTCTTTGGCTTATGATTTTGTAAGTATTGTTAAATATGCTAAAAAGAAATTTTTAGATTTTACTTTGTTTGCTAGTATAATTTTTATTATTATAGGTATATTTGTGTATAATGCTTATTTAAATTTAAACAGTTTTAAATACTCAATAAATTTACTTGATTTTAAAGATATATTTTTAGTAATAGGCTGTATGTCTATTTTATATATTGTAGTTATTATATGTTTATTGGGGTCAGCAAATTATTTTTTAACAAAAACTAATATGAATGTTACAAAAAATGAAAATTTGAAAAAATGGATTTTCGGAGTAAGTAGATTAAGTTTGTTTTTAATAATAATATTGCCATTTATTGCTGAAAATTATAAAATTAATAATATTGTTAATCATTTTGCTAATATTAATATTGTTTTTGAATGTTTTTATTATATCATTGGTTTTCAATTTTTATTACTACTAATATATTTTGCAATATATTGTTTTGATATAAAAATTAATTTCTTAAATTTTATTTTAAATTTTTTTCTATTTTATATATTTTTCTCAATAGATTTTCTTTTGATTTGTCTAACATATATAAGATTTTACGATATTAATTTTTTTATTTTGTTATTTGTATTATTATTTTATTTATTTGCGCAATTATCTTCTTATTATCATTATTTTTACTATAAGATATCTGTGATTTTTAATTTCTTTGCATTATTTCCATTAGTATTTTTAATAAGTCCTGAAATTATGAAATATTCAGATATTGGAAATTATGAAGATAATTTTACAATAAAAAAAGAAATTATTTCAAAAAGTTTGTTAAATTTACCATATTGTTTTAGTGATTATAATTTTACTTGTATAGATAAAGATATGACAAATGAAAATCAAGTTGCTTTTAACAACTTATTTGTTAGATTAAAAAAGGATAATGCTTATTATCTTAGAGCAGGTATGCCTATAAAATATGATTTTAATTTATCAAATATGAATATATCTGAATGCAGTCAAGAACAAAATACAACTTGTTATGAAAATCTAGATGATAATAAAACTATTGAGATAAAAAATTATGATATAAAATTTAAAGACTTTAAGAATAGTGATAATAAGACAATTTTTAAAGACTTTAAAATAAAAGAGAGCGATATACTAAATTAGTATTATAATTATGGAGAAAAATTGTATCTACTAACTTTAAGACAAAATAGCGATGAGACAATGTTAGGTTTGTTTGAAACTCTTGAAAGTGGGCGAGAGTTTGTGAAAAAATTGCCAAGCTATAAGTATTTTATAAAAGATGGGTTTGAATATGAAACTTTGGACTATAAAGCTTTTAGCGAGTATTTTGAAGTAGAGTATAAGACAAATATCTTGCCGTTTAGTAAGTTTATGTTTAAAGATGAGAGTGAAATTTATATAGAATGGAAAGAGTTGCCAAATTTAGACAAAAGCTTAAATAAAATAGTAGGCGAAGCTACTTTGGTTGATGCTTACCTTGTAAATCATGATGAGGTTAAAGACTATATAGTAAAAAGAGAAAGTTTATACCTAAAAGCAAAGCAAATCCTAGAAAAAATGGGCTTTGAAGTAAGTAGGGCTTATAAGGGTTCTGAGGACGGAGAAGCTATAGTTTTTAAAAAGCAAGATACTGATGAGTGGCGTTTTTTGACACATCTTGATCCTATTTTTGTAAGAGAATGCCCTTGTGATGAGTCTGATATCACAAACTATATACAAAATATGATTTGATAAATGCATTTTTGTTTTTGAAATTCAAAAATATAAGAGCTATTTTGTAGTATAATCATAGCTTTTTAAATGGAGATTTGATTATGCAAAAATTTGATGTTGTTGTTGTTGGTGGCGGACATGCTGGGATTGAAGCATGCTTGGCTTGTGCTAGAATGGGTAAAAAAACTCTTTTGATAACTATACTTGCCGAACAAATAGGTGCGGCTAGCTGTAACCCTGCGATAGGTGGCTTAGCAAAGGGTCATTTGGTAAAAGAGATAGACGCACTTGGCGGTCAAATGGGACTTACTACTGATGCAGTGGGAATACAATTTCGTATATTAAATGAGAGCAAAGGTCCTGCTGTTAGGGGTTCAAGAGCGCAAATAGATATGGATAAATACCGTATATATATGAGAAATGTGCTTTTAAATACACCAAATTTAGAAGTAACACAAGAGATAGCTACTGAAATTTTAACAACAAATAATGAAATAACTGGGATTAAAACAAACCTAGGAAATACATACAACACATCAAAACTAATAATAACAACCGGAACATTTTTAAACGGACTTATACATGTTGGGACTAATAAACTAAAAGCTGGAAGAGTAGGGGAGCTTAGCTCTGTTGAGTTAAGTAAAAGCTTATTTGAACTTGGTCTTGAAATGGGTAGGCTAAAAACCGGAACTTGCCCTAGAATAGATGCAAAAAGCATAAACTTTGATGTTTTAGAAATTCAAGATGGCGATGAGAAACCAAAACCATTTAGTTTTAGAACAAGAGATTTTGCTCCGACACAGCTACCTTGTTATGTTGCTTATACAAATGAAAATACTCACGATACAATAAGATCAAATTTTGACAAAGCTCCGCTTTTTACCGGACAAATAGAGGGTGTTGGCCCTAGATATTGTCCTAGTATTGAGGATAAGATAAATCGTTTTTCTGATAAAGAGAGACATCATTTGTTTGTAGAACCACAAACTCTTGAAGCTACTGAGTATTATATAAATGGCTTTTCTACAAGTTTACCTTATGATGTTCAGGTTCAAATGATTCGTTCAATAAAAGGCTTTGAGAATGCAAAGATAGTAAGACATGGATATGCGATAGAGTATGATTATGTACAACCAACAGAGCTAAAACACTCTCTTGAAACCAAAAAAGTAAAAGGTCTATTTTTAGCTGGTCAGATAAATGGAACAACGGGCTATGAAGAGGCTGGAGCTCAGGGCTTGATGGCTGGTATAAATGCGGCTTTAAGTCTTGATGATAAAGAGCCTTTGGTGCTTAGGAGAGATGAGGGGTATATAGGCGTTTTGATTGATGATTTGGTTACAAAAGGGACAAAAGAGCCTTATAGGGTATTTACAAGCAGGGCTGAATATAGGCTTTTATTAAGAGAAGATAATGCCGTGCTAAGGCTTGGGGAATACGGACACGATCTTGGTCTTTTGGATGATGAAACATTTTCAAGGATACAAAAAATAGCTTCTAATTTGGAGTTTGGATTAAAATACCTAAACGAAAAAGAGATAACTCCATCAAAGCAAAATTTGGAGTTTTTAGCTTCTATAAATGAAGATGTGATAAGTGAAAAAACAACCTTACAAAAGATAGTCGCTAGAAAAAGTTTTGATATCCAAAAACTTAAAAAGATAGATGAGTTTTTTGATAATCTTGATGATGATAGTTTGGAACAAATTTTGATAGAAAGTAAATATCAGCACTATATAAATGAACAAAAAGCACAAATAGAGCGAATGAAAGATATGATAAACATCAAAATACCTGATGGATTTAGCTTTAGGGGGATTAGCGGACTTAGTAATGAAGTGGTTGAAAAACTTGAGAAATTTGCTCCGCCGACTCTATTTTCTGCTTCACAAATAAGCGGCATAACACCGGCAGCTATTGATATATTAAATATATATATTAAGCAGTTTAATAAGAAAAAGTAGGGTAAATACAAGGATAGGCAGTGGCACACCAAGAACTATTTTGGCAAAAATTTTATGAAAATGCATGGGCTTTTAGGGCTGATTTTATGAGATCTCTTTTAAATAAGGGAAAGTTAAATACATATCAAATTATACACAAACTTTCTAATATGGAAAGACTTTACGAGCTTTCTATGACAACTGCAGATGAAAGTGTTCAATGGAATGCAAGGGAATTCAAAGATGATAATAAATTAGATTTTGCAAATATTCCAATAGCAACAAATACATCTGCTTATGGTAATTTATTAACAGTGCCTTATCATTTTAGTTATAATTTTTCTGATTTGCTTATAGATATCTATGATAAGACAGGCCCTTATGATAGCATAGTTGAGCTTGGTTGTGGCTATGGTAGAAATTTATTTGAGATTTTTTATAGAGGTGGCCCTTTAGATGTGCCATATTTTGGTGGCGAGTTTACAAGCTCAGGTGTCCAGATAGCTACAGAATTAGCCACTGCAACTCCAAATATGAAAACAAAATTTTTTCATTTTAATCATCTAGAGCCTGATTTAAGTGGTCTTGATTTTGGCAAAAAAGCTTTAGTATTTACTTGTCATTCTATAGAGCAGGTTAGAGAGATATCTGATGATTGGTTTAAAGTCGTAGCTAGTGCAGCCGATGAAGTTGTAGGTGTTCATCTTGAGCCATTTGGTTTTCAAGTTAAACACTTAAGCGAGATTAGTCAAAAACATCAAAAATTTATGGAAAAAAATCACTGGAATTTAAATTTCGCACAAGTTTTAGTGAAAGCCTCAAATAGTGGAATTATTATTTTAGATGATAATCTTTTAGAAAATAGTTTGCCAGAAGATCCAATAAATCCTGGTTCTATAGCTATTTGGCATTCTGGTAATAAATAAATATTTTGCTTAGAAGAAATAAAGTCGCAAATTATACCAAAACAAAATCTGGTTTTAATTTTTTATAAAATATTGTATACCAAATAATAATAAAATATTTAAGCCTAATGTTATTAACTTATTGGTATATTTATATTGATTTTTAATACAGTTTGTTTTAGGATTTTTCGTATAAAATTTATTTTATTGTTATTTTTATCTAGCTTCCAATTTGTATTTTCAAAAGATTTAAAAAATTATATACACATCTACAATGAGAGATATTGGTAATAAAGATGGTGGAACTTATGCAAACTTGGCGACACTATTAAAATCTTATAAAAAAAGTAACGATGTTGTGTTTTTATTTGGTGGTAATAGTATAGGCCCTAGTATTACATCTAGTATGGATAAAGGAAGCTCATATAATAGATATTTTAAACTATATCAAGCCAGATGCTTATGGTGTAGCTGATAGCAATTTTATTTTCTCAAAAGATGATTTTTCATTGATAGCCAACGAGGCTGTTTCCCCCTTCGTCTTATCAAATGCATCAAACATTGACAATAGTACAATTTATGGAACTGTGAAAAATATAATTATTACAAAACGAAAGTATTTAAATAGGTATTTTGCAGGCTTTAGTTAAAACTAGTAAATCTAGATATTGTATAAACGATATAGTTGTTGATGATGTGATACCTGAAATTTAAAAAATGCCAAACAACTAAGATAGCAAGGAATGGATATTGTTTTACTAATGGCTTCAAACTCATTATTGGATGAGGTAAATCAAATGCTTGATAAAGGTATTGTTGATTTGGCTTTTTCAAAAAATGAGCATATTGTTAATAAAAAATATATAACAAAAGAAAAAATATCTTTCTTTTTAAGCCTGATGAAATAGCTGTTGTTGATATCAAAAAAGATAATAATAAAATAAAAATTACAAGCAAAAAAGACTCTTTATTAGATTATAAAGAAGATGATTATGTGAGAAAACTTTCGTTGTATTATGACAACAAAATTGATATGTTTTTAAATAAAGAGATAGGAATAACAAAGGCAGAGCTTGATACAGATAGAACTCTTGTAAGGACAAAAGAGAATATGTCAATTCAGATATTGCAGTTGTGAATAGTGGTGTAATTAGGGGAAATAAACTATATAAAGCAGGAACAATTTTGACCAGAAAAGATATAGTGGCTGAAATCCCATTTTTAGATACCATTATTCTTACAAAGATAAAAGGCTCAAATATATTTAATATAATAAAAGATTTTGAATCCATAGAAGAAGATAAATATAATCATTCTTTTTTGTTTATGGTGTCAACTGACTATTACGTCAAAAGGTATTATAGACTCAAGCATTTAAAATAGACAAAAATAAAAAATATTTGTTGACATTAAGTAAAAATAACATAATATCCATTTATCTCATATTTTTTTGGTCTTTTGTTTATAAGGTCTTTTTTAGAAATAAAATTATCTTAAGTTTGAGTAATTTTAATAGATATATTGACTATAGACGTAACTGCAAAAAGATGTCAAAATGATTAATGATATAGGTAATGATGAGATATCTTATATTATAAACACATTTGATAATCAATATTGTCATTATTGTTTTAAAAATTTAGTAAAAGAAAATAAAGCTTTGCGTGGAGCCAAAAAAACAGGGCGTAATAAGTTTGTTCATTTTAATGATATGTAAAATTGTATAATCTGAGTTGTATTAGTTTTGTAGCTTTCCTTTTTTAAGTTGTCTTATCAAAAATCTAGCGGGATGAAGTTCGTTAAATAATGACTTTTCTATGCAAAGCGGTCTGTTTAGTATTAGATCACTAATTATATTAGCTCCTAAAACAGCCGTGCAAAGTCCGCGAGAGCCGTGTGCTATGTTTATAAAAACATTATTTTGATATTTTGGTTTTATCTTTGAGCCTTTGTGCTTTGTCCAAAACAAATCTTTATAATTTTCTTTGTAAAAGTTTTCATCGTGCAAATTGCCTATTATTGGAAATCTATCGCTACTATAACTTCTATATCCTACCCTAGCACCTTGTATTGTGATATTTTTTGTATCTACAAATTCACTTATCTTGTTTATGTTTTCTTCATTGTCGGTATCTGTTGGGCTGTTATTTAATTCGTTTCTTGCATATGTTGCTCCGATTACTTGTATATCATCAACTGCCGGAGTTATGTATCCTTTTGCACTTAGTGGTATTTTATTAACTAAGATAGGTTTTATATGTGTTACTTGTCCTCTTACAAAGCTTATTGGCAAGTTTTTGAAAATTTCTACACTTTCACTTCCGGTGGTAAATATCAAAATATCAGTTTTTATTGTGTCGTTATTTTTAAACTTAACACTTATTTTTCCATTTTTTAAATGTTTGTGGTTTTTGTATTCAAGATTGAGCTTTATATCTATATTTTTTGAGACTTTTTTGCACAATTTTCTTGGTCTTGCATAAGCTCCGTCTTTTATCAATACATAAGGATATGGCTTTTTATCTTTATAAAACTCAAATATACTATCATCATTTAAAAAGTATCTTTGAGTTAATGTTTCATCGTATGCATATTCAGCACACCCACTAAAATTTATCTCTTTTTCGCTCATAGATTTTTTATAAAACCTAACAGCTTGCAAAAAAGCATTTTTGTGCATTTTGCCCAAATTTACATCAGGTTTTGTTATAAGTGGCATTAATATCCCACAGTGATTTCCTGAGCCGTTTTGTGCTATTTTATCTCTTTTTTCTGCTATCGTTACATTAAATCCACTATTTTTTAGTTTGTAAGCACTTACGCATCCAGCAACACCAGCACCTATTATAAGCACATCTTTTGCTTTTTTACTATCAGTCTCGCTTCTTTCAAACCAAATATCTTTTTTTTCTTTATCTTGTTGTGTTTTAAATACTGCATGACTCATTTGTCTTTTTTTGCCGTATCCTGCTCTTAATTGCAAATTAAAACCAAAATTGCTAAGCCCATCTCTAACCGGTTTTGAGCAAGAATAGCTTCTTATTATTCCATTTTCTTTTGTGAGTTTTGAAATTTCATTAAAAACTTCCATATCCCACATTTTTGGATTTTTTTTGGGGCTAAAACCATCTAAAAACCATATATCAGCTTTAAAATCAAGCTCTTTTAATACTTCATTTATATCGCCAAAGCACAAATCAAGTATTATATTTTCTTTAAATTCTATTCTATGAATGCCTTTGATGGTTGGAGGATAAGTAGATATCAAATCTTTGCTTAGTCTTTTAAAAACACCGAGCTTATTATAGATATCTTGCAAGCTCTTTTTTGAAAGTGGATAGCCTTCTATGCTTACAAAATGTAGTTTTTTATCTGTGTTTTTAAATCTTTTACAAAGTGTTAAAAAATTTAGCCCAGCCCCAAAACCAGCCTCTGCTACTATGAAGCTATCTTGTTTTTCCCATATTTCATCTATTGCACTTACAAATACATATTCGCTTTCATTTTGTGGTTTATTTGTATTAAAATAAACATCATCAAAATCAATACTAAAAGCCGTATTTTCTTTAAAATTTATATCCGCATTTTTCATTGATTTTTTATAAAGTATGCATCTACACCGTTTGCTATACCAGTTGCTAATGCATTTTGGTAGTGATTATTAAATAATAACTTTCCTTCTTCAGGATGTGTTATATATCCTATTTCTATCAATACAGCTGGCATTAAAGCACCAACTAGCACCCAAAATGGAGCTTCTCTTACTCCGCCATCTACTACTTTGTATTTTTTGCTTTTTATGCTTTTTAAAATTTGAGATTGCATATCTATGCCTAGTTTGTTTGATGATATTATTTTCTCACGGTTTAAAAAGTTTAAAAATGTCTCTTTTGAAAAATAATTCATCTCATCCAAGTCAGATTTATTTTCCAAAGCTGCTGCATTTTTGCTTCTTTCAGACCTTGCCGGAGATAAGAAAAATGTCTCTATACCTCTCATTTCCTTTGCTCTTTTTGCATTTGGAGCAGCATTTGCGTGTATTGATACAAATAGATCAGCCGCTTTATCATTTGCGAATTTTGTTCTTGTTCTAAGGTTTATAAAAACATCTTTTGACCTTGTATAAAATACCTTATATCCCCTTTTTTCTAGCTCTTTGCCTAGTTTTTTTCCTACTTCCAAAACTGCATTTTTTTCTTTTAATTTTCCACTTATTGCACCGGGGTCATTTCCACCGTGACCTGGATCTATTACTATTATTTTTTGTTTTTTTGGTTTTGAAGCTGGAGCTACTTTTTGATTTGGTTTTGAAGTTTGACTTTGTTTTAATGAGCTTGATTTTATGCCTACATATAGCATATTGTCTTTTATGTTTGTTTCTAGAGAATTGGGTTTTGTATCTCTAAAAACCATTCTTATGGTTGTTTTATTGTTTTGTGCTATAAGTATCTCATCAACTAAAAATTTACTATAAACCAATCTTCCACCATTTAAAATAGCTTTGATATCTAAAACATCTCTATAGTATGGTTTTTGAACCAATGAAAAAGTTTTTATTGTATCCGGGTTTATATTTTTATTAAATTTAAGTGCCAAAACATCTTTTTGTTTTGTTGCACTAAGCAAATAAGGTAAACTCTCTTTTTTATTTTGGCTTATTGGCTTTTGCTTTTGCTTTGCAACAACTTTTTTAACTTCTTTATGTGAGCCTTTTATCTTTTTAAAGTCATCTTCGTATACTTTGTAATTTAGCTTTAGTGCTTTTGAGCTTTTGATAAGCCTTGATAATGTTTGGTATTTTAGCTCATTATTATTTTTTATTAATGATTGTATATACAAGTCTTTTATTTGATTGTGAATTTGTAGCTTGACTTGTTTGCTTGAGCTATTAAATTTCTTATCAAAATTACTTAAAATTTCATTTGTATTAGCACCAAATGCACAAATAAAAAAAGCTAAAATGACTAAAAAAAATCTAGCCATCTTCACCTTCTGTTAATTTTTTTATAAGTTCTTTGACACTTATAATCTCTTTTAGTCTATATCCGTTTGCACCGGTAAAAAATAGTCCACTCTCTTTTTTGCCACTATATGCATCAAATAGCCTATCGGCTATACAGTATCCAACTTTTTTTGCTTCTTTGCCTCTTTCACATGGGCTTACGCAGTTGCTTATACATTGTATTTTTGGACCTGCATTTTTGCTTACTAATTCGATTAAATTTGTTCTTATGCCTCTTGCAGGATACCCTACAGGACTTTTTAAAAGCTCAATGTCTTTTTTCTCAGAAGCTAGTAAAACTTCCTTAAAGCCATCGCTAGCGTCACATTCGTATGTTCCTATAAACCTAGTTCCCATTTGAACTCCACTTGCACCAAGAGATATAAATTTTTTAATGTCTGCATTGTCCCATACACCACCAGCGGTAAATAAAGGAAAATCACCCCATTGTTTTATCTCTTCAAGAACTGGCTTTACTAAGTTTTCAAGTTGATAATTTGGATCTAGGCATTGTTCGTATGTAAAGCCTTGATGTCCTCCGCTAAGTGGTCCTTCTAAGACAACTGCATCTGGTAGTTTATTGTATCTTTGTGTCCATCTCTTGCATATTATTTTTAAAGCTTTTGCTGATGAAACTATCGGAACTAAAGCTACATCTTTAAAATTTTGAGTAAATTCTGGAAGGTTTGTAGGAAGTCCAGCACCTGATATTATGATGTTTATCCCAGCTTCACATGCATCTTTTGCAACTCTAGCATAATCATTTGCAGCACACATTATGTTTACACCAAGAGGCAAGTCTCCGCAGATCTTTCTTGCATTGTCTATAACTGCTTTTAATCCTTTGGTAGAGTAAAAATTATCACTACCTAGTGGCTTTGAATTTAGTTCTTTGCTTATGTGTGCTCTATTTTCATAATACCCAGTTCCAACTGAGCTAATTACTCCAAGCCCACCATTTAGACTTACATTTCCAGCAAGTCTGTCCCAGCTTATACCAAGACCCATTCCGCCTTGTATGATAGGGTGCTTTATTTCGTATTTTCCTATTTTTACTGATTTTAGTTCCATTTATATTACCTTAAGTTTTGCAAATTTTCTTTTTCCAACTTGAAGAACATATTCCCCGTTTTCTAGCTTAAGTTGGTCATCTTTTGTTTTTATTTGATCTATGCTTACAGCATTTGCTGCCAAGTCTCTTCTTGCTTGTGAATTTGTAGGTGATAGTTTACAAAAGCTTAAAGCTTCTACAATCCAAGCTGGTCCATTCATCTCAAAAGTTGGCATATCTGTAGGAAGTTCGTTTTTTGTATGTATGCTATTAAATTCACTTTGTGCTTTTTGTGCTTTTTCTTCGCCGTGATATCTTTTTGTTATTTCAAAAGCCAAGTCCTCTTTTGCTTTTTTAGGATGATACTCTCCGTTTTCAACCTGTTTTTTGAGATTGTTTATCTCATCTGTGCTTTTTTGGCTTAAAAGTTCATACCATCTCCACATAAGCTCATCTGATATACTAAGCACTTTTGCAAACATATCATTTTCATTTTCTGTAACACCTATGTAGTTTCCAAGACTCTTACTCATTTTGTTTACACCATCAAGACCTTCAAGAAGTGGCATCATTATTATGGCTTGTTCTTTTCCGATATTGTATGTTCTTTGAAGAGTCCTTCCCATTAAAAGATTAAATTTCTGATCCGTTCCTCCCATTTCTATGTCGCATTTTATAGCAACACTATCATATCCTTGTAAAAGTGGGTATAAAAACTCACTTATTGATATTGAGTTTCCTGACTTGTATCTTTTTTCAAAATCATCTCTTTCTAGCATTCTAGCAACAGCAAACACACTTGTTAGCTCAACTATACCAGCTGCACCAAGTTCATTTAGCCATTTTGTGTTAAACATAACCTCTGTTTTACTTTTGTCTAAAATTTTAAAAACTTGTTCTTCGTATGTTTTTGCATTTTTTGCAACCGTTTCATTATCTAGCTTTTTTCTTGTTGCTGATTTTCCTGTTGGGTCACCAATCTGAGCAGTGAAATCTCCTATTAAAAATTGAACTATTGCACCGTGTTGTTGCAATAAAGCCATTTTGTTTAAGATTACAGTATGTCCTAGGTGTAAATCAGGCGCTGTTGGGTCAAATCCGGCTTTTATATAAAAATTTTCACCCTTTTCATAATAATTTTTTATCAAATCAAAAATACGAGATTCATCTATAAACTCAGCGACACCTCGTTTGATATCTTGCATTATTTTATTTAAATCAATCACTTTTTCTCCCTAATAAATTTTTAAATATAAGCATCATTTTCAGATATAAAATCAATAATTTTAAATCTTTCTTTTAGTCGTTTTTTAACCATATCAACACTTATTCCATCACATATTTCAACACTCAATATGAATATATTGCTTGTTACCCCTGAGCTTTCATTTAAACCTATAGTCGCTAGATTGATTCCAAATTTTGTTAAATATGTCAAAAACTCAGCCAAAGAACCTTTTCTGTTTTCTAAACTCAGTATAATTTTGTATCTATGTGGTGCATTTCGTGTCCATTTTACAAAAATCATCTCATTTTTATCACTTATAAATTTATTTGCTCGTTCGCAAAGTTTATGATGAACTATTGCATTATGATTTTGTCTAAAGCCTATTATGTCATCGCCCCTTTTTGGATTACAACAATAATCAAACTCTACATTTGTTATTTTGTGGTTTGAATAAATTACTATATTTTCAAATTTTTGCTTCTTAACACTATATTTATCACCAAGAGTTAATATAAACGGTCTATCTTTTTTAATATGTTTTTTGAATAAATTTACAACTTCTTGCAGATATATAGAGTCTGTTGCAATCCTATAGATTTTTTTGCTTAGATTTTCTTTTTCTATCCACAATAAAACTTTTTTTCTAGATACATCAAAAATACTTTGTAAAATTTCAATGGCTATTGTGTTGTTTAAATCTTTTAATTTTTGATTACATAATGCACGGATTGTTGCCTTTGCTTTTCCGGTTTTAACACTTTGTATCCAAGAACATCTATATTTTGGCTCATCTGATGTTATTATTCTTACTATATCTCCATTTTTAAGCTCTGTTAAAAGCGGAACTTTTACTCTATTTACAAATGCTTCTTTGGCATATAGACCTATTTCTGTGTGAACTTCATAAGCATAATCAAGAACAGTTGCGCCCCTTGGAAGTGTAAAGATACCACCTTTTGGAGAATACACCGCTATATCTTCTGTATAAAGACTATCTTTTGCATATTCATATAATTCTTCTGGGTTATTTTCAGCTTCATTTTGCATTCCTATGTCGTTTAGCCAGTCTAGTTTCGGATTTAGCATACTTCCGCCTTTGTATTTCCAATGCGCGGCTACTCCAAACTCAGCAGTTTTATGCATATCAAATGTTCTTATTTGAACTTCAAATATGCTTTTATCATCAAAAATTGTTGTATGAATTGTCTGATATCCATTTTGTTTTGGAAGTGCTATATAGTCTTTAAATCTTGATATTAGGGGATTGAAATTTATATGTAAATTTCCAAGTGCCAAATAGCAATCAAGTGGATTTTTTACTAATATTCTAACAGCTAATAAGTCCAAAACTTCTTCTATGCTAAAACCTTTTCTTTGCATTTTAAGATATATGGAGTAATAATGCTTTATCCTTTTTTGCATTTCAAAATTTCCATCTATAAAGCCATTTTTTAATAAAATTTGACCTATTTTTTCAAGAAATGAATTTAGTTTTAATGTAAGTTGTTGCTTGTGTTCATTTAAATACTTATCTATTTTTTCGTATTCTTCTGGAAGTATATATTTAAAGCTCAAATCTTCTAGTATATTTTTTATAGATGATATCCCGAGTCTATGTGCTATGGGTGCATATACCATCATTGTCTCTTCGGCGATTCTTTTTTGCTTTTCTGGTTTTAGTGCGTCTAGTGTTAGCATGTTATGAAGTCTATCACATAGTTTTACAACTAATGCTCTAACATCTTCAATGGATATAAGAAGCATTTTTCTAAAATTTAGCGCCGAATTTGCTAATTTTTCGTTGCTACTCGAGCTTGCTAATTTATCTTCTCTTATGTTTACTATCTTTGTTAAACCCTCAACTAGTTTGCAAACCTCTTCCCCAAACTCAACTTTTATATCTTCTTGTGTTTTTACAGTATCTTCTACTACATCGTGAAGTATGGCAGCCATTATCATGCTTTCGCCACCACCCATATAAGCAACTATACAAGCAACTAAAATTGGATGTATAGCATAAGGTTCTCCACTTTTTCTATATTGTCCAGTGTGTGCTAGTATGCAAAGATCTATTGCTTTTATAATGTTTTCATTTTTCTCACATAAGGAAAACAGTAATTCTTTTGCATCTGGTATGTTTTTGCAAACAACTATCTCATCTAGTAGTTGTTCTAAAAAAATATTATTTTTTTTCAACAATGGCATCTAGTCCTATTTTACCTTCAGCCACTTCAAGAAGTGCTATGTCTGCTGGTTTTAACTTTTCATTTCCTAATTCAACTAAAACATCAGCTCCATTTGCGATCGCTTCTGCTCTTTTTGATACAACAAGTGCTAGCTTGTATCTATCATCTCCAACTTGTTTTAGTGCTTTTGCTGTTATTTGTTCTGTTCTCATTATCTTCCTTTAAATTATTTTACTATTGAATAAACGGCATTTTCATCGCCTTGTATTATACTTAATAAATTTCCTTTTTTGAACATATTGCAAACGATAATTGGTAAATTATTATCTTGTGCCAATGCTATTGATGTGTCATCCATTACTTTTATATTATCTTGCATAGCTTCTTTATAACTTAAAGTATTAAGAAGATTTGCATCTTCAAATTTTTCAGGGTCTTTGTTATATACTCCATCTACTTTTGTGGCTTTTATTATCATATCAGAATCAATTTCTATAGCTCTTAGTGTAGCTGCGGTATCTGTTGTAAAAAATGGATTTCCAGTTCCTGCTGCAAAAATTACAACTCTGCCTTTTTCTAGGTGTCTTTGTGCTCTACCCATAATAAATGTTTCACATATTGCTTCCATTTTGATGGCGCTTTGAACTCTTACACAAACACCAGTGTGTTCTAAAGCCTCTCTCATTGCTATTGAGTTTATAACTGTTGAAAGCATACCCATATGATCGCCACTTGTTCTTTTTATGATACCATCTTTGGCTGCGCTCACACCTCTTATGATGTTGCCACCACCTATTACTATTCCTACTTCAATATCGTTGTTTACAAGTTCTTTTATCTCTTGTGCTATAAATTTTACTACCGAATTATCTATTCCAAAACCAGTATTACCAGCTAGTGCTTCACCTGAGAATTTAACCAAAACACGTTTTCTTTTGACCATATTGCGCTCCTTGAAAATTCTATTATTTTATCTAAAACACATTTAAAGTAAGATAATAATATGTAGTATTTAGTATAATATTGTATTATTTTATAAAGAAGGTGATTTTATGAAAAATTCTATTTTTATAACTGGAACTTCAACAGATGTTGGTAAGACATATATAAGTGCTTTGATATGCAAAAACATGAGTATAAAAAATATAAATGTTGGCTATTTTAAACCTGTTGCAAGTGGAAATATGAAAGATAAAAATGGAAATTTAATAGTTGGTGATGTGCATTTTGTTAAGGAGTTTTCTGGTATAAAATTTGATGAAAAAAATATGTATTCTTTTGCTTATGAAAGAGCATATTCTCCACATCTTGCTTGTAAATTTGAAAAAAATCCACCAAAAATGGATAAGATTTTAAAAGATATAAAATCAATATCTAATGATAGCGATTTTTTGGTTATTGAGGGTAGTGGTGGAATCGTGTGTCCGCTTAGATGGGATAATGAAAAAATTATGCAAATAGATATAGTTCGTTTGCTAGGTTGCGAGATTTTGATAGTTGCAGATGCTGGACTTGGAGGCATAAACTCAACTATTTTAACCATTGAATATTTAAGAAGCCAAGATATAAAAATAAAAGGCATTGTTTTAAATAATTTTGATGAAACAAGTGATATTTGTAATGATAATAAAACCATGATAGAACAAATAGGTAAGGTTGAAATTTTAGCAATTATAAAGCCAAATGACACAGATATAAATATTAATTTGAGTGTTTAACTTTTTAAAATCTCATCCATACTTTTTACACAAAGAGATATAGCCTTATCTATCTCATCTTTTGTTATATTTAAAGGTGGATTAAAATACAAAACATTACCCAATGGTCTTAGTAAAAGACCATTTTTAAGGGCTTTTTTGTAAATTTGATAGCCAATTCTATCTTTTGGGTCAAAATCTATCTTTTTATCTTTATCAAGCACAAGCTCAATTGCATTTATAAGACCTATATTTCTAATTTCTCCAACATTTTTATGGTTTTTAAGTGCTATGTTTATATTTTCACTTAGGTATTTTGCATTTTTTTGAGCTGTTTGTAGTATATTTTCATCTTTCATAACCTTTAATACACCAAGGCCAGCTGCACATCCCAAAGGGTTTCCACTATAAGTATGTGAGTGCATAAATGCTTTGCCTTCACTATAAGGCGCATAAAAAGCATCATAAATCCCTTGTGTGGTTATAGTTATAGACATTGGCATATATCCGCCAGTAAGCCCTTTTGAAATTACCATTATATCGGGGCTAACTTCTGCATGTTCAAAAGCAAACATCTTTCCGGTTCTGCCAAATCCAGTTGCTATCTCATCTGCTATGATTAAGACATTATACTCATCGCAAATTTCACGAAGTTTTTTTAAATAATTAGCTGGATATATCTTCATACCAGCCGCTCCTTGAAGCAATGGTTCTATTATGATTGCGGCTGTGTTGTTACCATGTTTTTTAAACTCTTTTTTTACATATTCAAAGCACTCGGTGTTGCAAGTTTGTCTTGTTTTATTAAACTCACATCTGTAACAATCAGGCGATTTTATGCGTATGCTATCTATTAGTATTGGTTTATAAATTTTAGCGTATAAATCCATAGCTCCAACAGATAAAGCCCCTATGGTTTCGCCGTGATAGCCACCATCAAGGCACATAAACTTTGTTTTTTGTGGATTGTTTGTTTGATAGTGGTATTGAAAGCTCATTTTTAAAGCACTTTCAACAGCGGAGCTTCCATTATCCGAAAAGTTAAATTTACAAAGCCCTTTGGGAACAATCTCACTTAATTGTTTTGCAAGTTCTATGGCTCCTTCGTGGCTAAAATTTGCAAATATAACGTGTTCTAATTTATCTAATTGTGTTTTTATATTATTATTTATTGTTTCATTGCAATGCCCAAGTAGATTGCACCACCAAGAACTAACTATATCCATATATGGCTTATTATCTTTGTCGTATAGGTATATGCCTTTTGCTTTTTTGATGATGATTGGTGGCAACTCTTCATAATCTTTCATCTGAGAACATGGGTGCCATATATATTTTAAATCAAGTTCTTCTAGTGTCATTGCTGCCTCTTAAATATTGTTATGATTTTATAAGTTCAAGCGGGTCTATGTGGTAGTTTTTTTGTGTAACCTCAAATGTTAAATCATCTAAAACTCTTCCTATCACATATCCTTTTTTTACATTTTTGCCAACTTTTATAGTTGGTGCTATTTGATTTAAATGAGCATATATTGTATGAATACCATTACTATGTTGTATGATTATTACTTTATCAAGTAACTGTGTCTGTTTTGCAAATACGACCTTGCCATCTAACACTGTTTTAACCTTTGCATTTGCCGTGGTTGAATTAAGAACAACCGATTCATTAAAGATTTTTATATTATAAACAGGATCTACATAGTTTCCAAATTTTTGTTTTACACTAAAGCTATCAAGAGGAGCTATTGTTTTTGCACCGGTATATTTTTTTACTGATGTTTTTTGATAGCTTGAACCTAGTCGTTTTATATTTGAAACATTTGCTTGTGATGAGCTTAGGGTTTGTGATTTTGTGCTTTTTTTTACTTCTTTTTCTCGTTTTTCAACTATAGCTAATTTTTCAAGTGTTTGTCTTAATTCATCTTGCTGGATTTGAAGTTTTTGAAGTTTTTTTGTATAAATTTCTTTATCACGTTTTAAATTTCTAATTGTATTTTTTTGTTCATTTCTTAGACTGATTAGCTCGTTTTGTTTATCTTTATGCTCTTTTATTCTGTTTTGAATTTTTGCTATTTTGTCTGATTTTTCTTTTATTAGATTTGAGGTTTTTTCATAGTTTTTTGACATTTTTTTTAAATTATTTTTCAAAACATCGTTTAGTTTTGATAAAATGGTTGATGACATTATGGCATCATAGCTTTCATCAAGCCCATCATTTTCTAGCATTAAATCCATAGAAAAATCTTGAGCGATTATTCTTATTATATTCTGCTCTATCTCTTTTTGATTTTTTATAAGTTCTTTGTTTTGCTCGCTTAATGTATTTAATTCTTTATTTGTTTCTGTTTCATTGTCTTGCAGTTTGCTTATTTGATCTTTTATTTTTGTTATATCGTTTGCTATATTTTTTAGTTTATTTTCACTCTCTAACACATCTTTTGCCAAATCATCAAGCTTTTTGTTTAGTTGTTTCGATAAAATTTCTGATGAGTGAAGCGAGCTTTTGTTTGTTTCTATTTTTTTTTGTGTGCTTGTTTTAGCTCCAAATAACACTAATGTGGATAGTAGTATTATAAGAATTTTTTTCATTTTATGTTATTTAGCCTTTTTCATAACCACACTTACAGCAAAAAAGCTAAAAACCAATGCTGAAACTAGTAATGTTAGGCTGTCATATAAAGAAATTTTTGATATATTTATGCTTATTTGTTCTACCTCTTCTTTTATAAAATTTATATTAGGTAAAAAATAAAATATCAAAGATATTATTAATGTTGAAAATATCGCACAAAATATCGCACTTTTATATAAAACAGAGCTTTTTAGCCAAAAACCTGCACCAAAAAGACTCATTATTTCTATCCTTTCTTTATGTTCATAAACCCAAATTCGGATCTGTTTTGACATAAGTAATAATCCTATAAATGCAACTAAAAACATAAATATATATGCTATTGATTTTGTGAGTTTTAATGTTTTGTATACTTTGTTGTGAGTTTTTGCAAATGTTTCTATTTTGTTTATGCCATCTACTTTGAGTAGTTTTTGGCGTATTTCGTTCATATATTTTGTGCTTGGCAAGGAGTTTAGTTTTAGACTATAAAATTTAGGTAGTGTGTTTTTTAGGATTGATAAATTTTTATTTGAAATATCATTTTGCAACCTATTTAATATCTTATCTGAACTAATTTGTGAAATTGAAGAAAATGTGTTTATAAGTGGTTTTATAACCGCTTCGCTTAACTCTTTTGTTGAGACTATAACTATATTATAATCATTGTTCATAAGTTTTTCATAATCTTTTACTGTATTTTTTGCAAGAATGCTAAATTGTATTGAAAACAAGATTGCTATTAGTGCTAGTATGAAGCTAAAATTGTTCCTAAGCAATCTCATTTATATCTCCATTTTCTATCATAAAATGCCTATATGGTATTCGTAAATTTGATGGTATATGGTGTGTTACTACAACGACTGTTGTTCCTAAAAATTCCCTAGCTGACATAAGCAAAGACCATATAACATCACTTGAATACTCATCTAGGTTTCCTGTCGGCTCATCACATAATAATAAATTTGGATTATGCGCCAAAGCTCTTGCCATTGCAACTCTTTGTTGTTCGCCACCACTTAATTCTAATGGATATTTATGTGCTTTGTGTAACATATTGACATGTTTTAGTAACTTTGCTGCTTGTTTTTTGCATATACTTTGAGAAATTCCTTTTATTAAAAGCGGAAGCATGACATTTTGTTCAACACTCCACTCATTTATCAAGCGGTAGTTTTGAAAAATTATTCCTATTCTTTGTCTTAATCTGTTTAGCTCGTTTTGACTTATATTGTTTAGTTGAGTTAAACACACATTAAGATCACCAACTTTTGGCTTTATATCCCCATAAAATGATTTTAGTAGAGTTGATTTTCCGCTACCACTTTTACCTGTTATAAATGCAAAATCATTAGTTTTTATATCTAAATTTGCACCCTTTATAACAATTTCTTCGTGTTCATAAGCAAGGATTAAATTTCTAGCAGTTATTATATTTTGCATTGATTTAAAAAATCCTCTAAAATTTTGTGTGCTTTTAAGTTTTCTCTTGTAAAAAGAGGTTGCTTTATAAAGTATTCACAAGTTTTGTTTTCTAATTTTATATAACAATGTTCAGGCTTGTTAAATGCGCCAAAAGCTAGTTTTATAATTAGCCTTTCATCGCTCTTGTATAGCTCTTCAAAATGTAAAAAACAATCTTCTTCTTTAATTGTATGATTGTTAAAACTTAGAGCTATTTTTGATAAATCATATCTATTTTTAAAAGAAAAATCACTCTCTTTTTTTATCTCTTCGCTATTTTTTATGCAAGTATAGCCCATATCATAGATATCTTTTTCCATTTTTTTCCATCTATCTTCATACTTGCTACTTACCGACAAATCTTGATTTTTTTTGATATTTATTTGTGAATTTTGTAAAGCCAAAAAGATAGAAAAACTAAAATCAAAATACTCTTTGCTATCTGTTCTTAGTTCAAAATTTCCACCTATTTTCAGCGTTCTTTCACACTCTTTTGCAAACTCACAAGAGACAACTCTTCTGTGTTCTGCTTTATCCCAAGGCACTGGAAAATGTAAAAATATCTTATCTATCAAGTTTGAATCAATTAAGGATAACAACAATCTAGCATCAGTATCTACAAGTTTTACATTATGTAGGTTTTCACTTTTGGCTAGTTTTGTTACTTGTTCTATACTTGGTTTGTATATTTCTATGCCTATTATGAGTGTATTTGGATTGTTTCTTGCTTGGTAAAGCAAATGTCTTCCTGACCCAAACCCTATCTCTATAAAAATTTCTTTAAAATTATGTTTTAACTTTTCAAATTCTTGTAAAAACTCATTTATACCCACTATGTATTCTGGTTTTTCCAAAAGTCTTGTTTTTTTAAATGCCATAGCTTCGCTTATAACATTTTTCGTATTTTCATCTTTGTATACACTTAATGCTTTTTGTAAAAGCCCAACCCTTGATGGTCTGGTTATTTTTTCGCCTTTTATTGTATAAGTGTTTTTTTCATTTAGTTTTGAGATTATAAAAAAACTCTCATCCATACTTTTGGTGTATATTAGTTTTTCTTTTCTACCGGTTACTTCCCATAAAAACTCAACATCATCCTTCCCAAAAGGATATTGTTTGTCACATATATTTTTTGCTATGAAATTTGGCATTATTTAGCACTTACTTCTAGTGAATTTGAGTGTTTTGAAACCAAGTCAAATTTATCAATAGCTACAACTTTGTAGGTGTAAGTTGCATTAAACTCAATATCACTATCTTCATAATAAGGCTGTTTTATGTTGTTAATGATTTTTTCATTTGAGTTATTGTCTTTTCTATAAAGTGTATATGATACAGCTCTTTGTATATTGTTCCAATTTAAATTTATACTGCTTCCATTAAAATTATATGATATAAACTCAGGAGCTAATGGAGATTCGAGTGTTTTTCCTTCTACCGGCGTATCTTGTTTTATGCTTTCTAGCTCATCTTTATCAACCACTGTTACTTTATAATATCTTGTTGTATCATTTGAGTTTATAAGATCTTCAAAATGATTGCTTGTTGTTTTTGCGAGGTATGTATATGGTAAAAATTTGCTAATAGAACGATATACATTATAGTGTGAAAAATCATCCATTGCAACTCCATCCCAGGATAAAATAATTTTTTTAGGTGCATTTTGTGTTGCGGTTAAATTTATTACACCTTTTGGTAGCTCTTTTGTTGTTGCTTTTATTATTTCGCTAGGTTTTGATATCACTCCATTTCCGGTTTTTACTTCAATTATGTATTTATATGTGTTGCCGTGTTTCACACTAGAATCTATAAATTCAGCATTAAGTCTTCCTTTTACTTCGGCTATTTCTCTAAAATTATCTGAGTTAAAATTTGCTCTTTTTATTATATAGCTTACTACGCTTGTGCTTGGATGAGGTCTCCATATGATTTTTACACGACCGGGAAGACCCGCTATCGCAACAGCAAAAGGGACTGATTCTATGAGTGGTTTAGTTGTAGCTTCAATGCTATCTCCACCATTTGAAATTGCTGTTTTAGAATATGTTTTCAGCATATATGTATAGGTTGTGTTTGGTGATAAATTTTTATCAACATAGTGGGTAGCAAATCTATCTGGTATTTGAGCAACTGGTTTGAAATTTCCGCCCTTTTGATCCATTCTATAAAGTTGGTATCCTATTACGTTTTCATCATTTATAGCCAACCACTCAAAGCCTATTTCATTTATGTCGGTTATTGTTTTTAAACTTGTTATGTTTGGTAATGACGCACTTTGCTGTGTCGGAACACTATTTGATGCACATCCAACTATCAATATCCCTAAAAGAGTCATTGATAAAATTAGTTTCAGTTTTTTCATAAAATAATTCCTTTGAAAAATTTTTAAATGCTATTTGCTCAAAATCATCATAAAATGGAGCTTTAAATTCCATCCTTTGTTTTGTGATTGGATGAATAAAATAAAGCATATATGCATGTAGCATAACTCTACTAATTTTATCTTTTTCGCTCTTAAAACCGTATAAATCATCGCCCAAAATATGTCTATTTATGCTTTCTAAATGAACTCTGATTTGATGAGTTCTTCCCGTAAAAAGTTTAGCGGCTATTAGGTTTGCATTTTTTGATGATATTAGGTTTAAAAATGCTGTTTTTGCATCTCTTCCGTCTTGTATTATTGCTTTTTTTAAGCGATTTTTGTTATTTCTTCCTATCGGTCTTTGTATTATGCAATTTTGCTTTAAAGCAAAATCACTAAGTGCTAGATAAATTCTTCCCATGCTTTTATCTAGAAGTTGATTGCTTAAAATCGTATGTGCTTTATTGTTTTTTGCGACCACCAAAGCCCCACTTGTTCCTTTGTCAAGTCTATGAACAATGCCAGCTCTTATGTCTCCGTTTAAATTTGATAGCATAAAATTATTTTGATTAAGCCACTCAACCAAGCTAGCCTCTTTTAAACTACTTGCTCCGTGAACGGCGATATGAGGTGGTTTATTTATAACAAGCAAATCATCATCTTCGTATATTATCGGAACATCAAAATCAGCTTGAAATTTATCTTCTTTTATCTTTGGCTTGGCAAATTCAACCAAGATATTATCATCTATGCAAACTTTAAAAGATGGCTTTGTAGTCTGTTTGTTGTTGACTTTTACGAGTCCGTCTTTTATTAAGTTTAATGCTTGGTTTCTTGAAATTTGTAGCTCATTTGAGACACAAACATCCAATCTTTGTTCGTTTTTTGTAATAAATTCAACCAAATTTTTACCTTTTTATGTTAATATTTGCTAAAAAATAGGGCTAATGCTTGATAAGACTTGATAGACGTATTTTAACACATTTTGATTTTTTTCAGTTATTTTTAATTATACCGATAATTATTTTATCATATATTTTAGTATCTGAGGTAAATACAACTTTGGCTGGAAAACAAATTGTATATTTTAGTGCCGGATTTATGCTTTTTTGTCTATTTTTTTTAATGCCCATAAGAAGACTTCAATGGATAATTCCGACTGTTTACTGGTTTAATATTGTTTT
This sequence comes from Campylobacter pinnipediorum subsp. pinnipediorum, assembly GCF_002021925.1. NCBI lineage: Bacteria > Pseudomonadati > Campylobacterota > Epsilonproteobacteria > Campylobacterales > Campylobacteraceae > Campylobacter > Campylobacter pinnipediorum. The sequence continues at coordinate 1,449,757 of NZ_CP012546.1, read as the reverse complement.
GCTAGTTAGTGTTGAGTTTTTTGGTATTAGTAAACTTGGTGCTCAAAGGTGGCTTGATATTCCTTTTGTGCATTTTACGCTTCAGCCTTCTGAGATGATGAAGCCAGCACTTTTGCTTATGCTTGCTTATCTTATTAAAAAGCGACCACCCGATGAAGAAGGGTATAATTTAAAAGAGTTTTTAAGACTTAGTTTTTATATACTTTTGCCATTTGTTTTAATAGCCAAAGAACCTGATTTGGGTACTGCTCTTATACTTTTGCTCGTCGGTTATGCTGTTTTGTTTGTAATAGGTGTAAATAAGAGAATTTGGATAACAATTTTTGTTGCGATAGCCTGTTTAGCCCCTGTTTTATATGAAAATTTACACGATTATCAAAAAAAGAGAATTTTGGATTTTATCTCCGAAAAGCCGAGCTATCACGTTAGACAAAGTATTATAGCTATAGGAAGTGGCGGGCTAAAAGGTAAGCCAAAAGATGAAGCAACTCAAACACATTTTAAGTTTCTACCCATAGCTACAAGTGATTTTATATTTGCATATACTATTGAGAGATTTGGTTTTTATGGAGCTCTTGGATTACTTGGTTTTTATGGAGCTTTGATAGCTCATCTTTTGAGTTTAAATTATATGCTTAAAAATGATCATTTTACACAAGTTATGACTACAGGTATTGCTGTCATGATTTTTATATATGTTGGTGTAAATATATCTATGACTATAGGTTTTGCACCGGTTGTTGGTGTTCCTTTACCATTTTTTAGTTATGGGGGAACTAGTTTTGTGACTTTTATGGTTCTTTTTGGGATGTTGGAAAATTTGCTTACATTTAGATATGATTTTGCTGGGAAATTTTTAAAATTTCAAAGATAAATAAGGGTGCAAAAAAATGACAAATTTACAAAATGTCATTTTTTTAAGTTCTTAAGCTTTTTTTAGGAATTCGGTTTTTAAAACAATAACCCCCATTTTATCAATTCTGCATTCTATTTCATTGTCTTTGTTTGTTAGTTTTATATTTTTAACAAGTGTTCCTCTTTTTATAGTTGAACCAGCACCTTTTACTTTTAAGTCTTTGATTAGTGTGACACTATCTCCAGCGTTTAGTTCTGTTCCATTTGCATCTTTTGCCATGTATCTCCTTTATTTAAAATTTGGATTAAAGTTTAATTCTCTTGCTCTGTTTATAAAAATTTTTAAAGCCTTGTTCTCTTTTTTGCCCATTTTATATGTTATAAATTTTAAATACCATTTAATGTCTTTTTCTGGTATTTGTCTTGACAGTGAATATTTTTTTAGTATATAGGTAGGAATTCTTATATTTTGTTTGCAAAAAGACGACACAAGTTTTTTATATATACTTGCATTTTTTACATAACAAAATCTACCAAAAACAAATGGTAAGTTTGTTTTTTGTCCCCATACTCTTCCTAAATCAAAAAAGTTATCTTTGCCTTCATTTAAAAATGCTTTTAATGCTCTATCTCCTATGATAACCTCGCCTTTTATATTTAAAACTCTTGCTAGCATGTTTGAGCTATCACTTGCGCTATCTAGTTTTGGTTTCGAGTTTTTTCTTACTAATACACTTTTTACATCTTTTTTGGCGATTATCCCAAAGTCAAGCTTTTTATATTTTGTTCTTCTGCTTTCTATACTTGAAATTATAGCAGCATCTATTTTTGATCTTAAAAGAGCTTTGTTTAGTTTGCTTGGAACATCTTTTTTATGCTCTATACTTTTTTTAACATAGCTTTTTAGGTTACTTTTTTTCAAAAATATATGAAAAGGTAATAAATTTAAATAATCAATCTTTCCAAAGTTCATATATACACTTTATTTTAATATTCTTTATATGTTGTTAATTATATAGTTTATCAAAAAAAACCAAACAAACAGTTAAAATAGAATTATTTGGTGTTATATACGATTAAATTTCTTAGAATTATAAATAAAAAGAGTAATTAGTTAAAAGATAGAGAGTTTTTCTCTATCTTTAGTTTTTTTGTTTTGTTTGTATTATTTGTTTAAACTAGCTTCAAGCATCCAAATGCTTTTTTCATAGTTAGCTATCTTTTCTTGAGCATAAGCTTGAGTTGTAGTATCACCATCAGCTAATTCATCTAATTTTTTAAACTCACCTAATAGGTGCTTATAATCAGCTAATACTAACTCTAATACTTCTGTTGGAGTATAGCTATCTTTTGGAGTATGTGTTATATGAGACATCTTTAATAATTCATCACCTTTTACTATAGCTTTGCCGCCTAGCATTATAGCTCTTTCAGCAACATCATCAAACATATCATGCATATCTTCATAAGCTTGTTCTGTATACTCATGTATACTATAAAACTGAATTCCCTTTACATTCCAATGCAAATCATGAAGTTTTATATATAAAGCATGAGTATCAGCTTGTATTTGATTTAATTGAGCGATTACTTTTGACATTTTGTCTCCTTTATATCTTTTATAAATTATTAAAATTATATCACAAAATATTTAATACATCATAAATTAAATAATAAAACTATTGATTGATAAAATTAATCATATAATTCATCATTGAACTTTTCAGTATCAAAATTTTTACCCAAAAATTCACAGATTTTTTCTATATCAACCCTTGCTGTTTCAAAACAGCTTGTAGCGCCAGGACTTGGAGTCATATTAAAAACTATGCCATCATCAGTATTTATTTTTCCTTGTCCAAACTCAAGTCTTTCACTTTGTTTATCAATAACCTGAGGTCTTACTCCGCCAAATTCTTTAGCATAATAAAGCTCATCATCTTTAAGACTAGGAACTATCTTTCTTGCATCTTTTGTAAATGCTTTTTTATTTAATAAAGGCAATTCAAATAATAAATTTCTTAAACTATAATCCCTTATATCTTTATCTTTTAATAAATTCCAAAATATATCTATAACTTTTTTATCAAGTTTCAAAGTTTCAAAAAAGTCAAAAAAACTATCTAGGTTTTTGTATCTTTCTAGTTTTGGTATCGCAAATGCCGTTGGCCCAAATCTTGTCTTTTCTCCGGCTAATATATCTGGGTCACCGTGAAGTGCTGCAAATGGAAGTTTGTCATTTTGAACCGTATACACTTTTCCATTTAAAATTTTTCTTTTTGAAAAGTAAAAACTTCCAGCTATCGGAAGAGTGCTTAAATGTAGTCCATATCCCATTTTATGCGCTAGATAAAGGGAGTATGTTCCTGCATCAACCACGACAAAATTAGCTGTTATAGATAGGTTATTCTTTGTTTTTATATAAAAAGTATCGCCTATTTTTTTTATATCTTTTACTTCCGAATTTAAATAAAGCTCGTATTCTTCGCCGCCTATGTTTTTTGCATTTTTTACAAGCGAATCACTTATAGCACCATAATCTATGGTGGTGTATTCACCCTTTTCAACACCCATAGCTATGATTTCTTCTTTTCTTTCATTTAGTGTTAAATCAAAAACAACATTTGGTTCTATCTGTTTTAGTTTTTCTTTATCAAAAAGCTGTAAATATGGATAAATTTCTTTCAAATCTTCATATCTTGATTTTATTAGATTTACCTCTTTTTCTCCAACCCCAAGAACCATTTTTTGGTGAGAAAACATAAATTTTTCATTATAATTGTATTTTAGTCCATAATTTACAGTCATTTTTGCTATTTTAGCAACATTTGCTGCTTTTTCTTTTGAGTAATTAGTCTCTATATCTCCACAATGAATAGTCTGAGAATTGCAGTGTCCTTTTGTATTTAATGTAGCAATTCCTTCATATTTTTCTATAATGGCAGCACGTTTTATATCTGTAAAATTTGCAAGCGAATAAAATAATGCACATCCACTAATTCCGCCTCCTACGATGACTACTTCATAGTGTTTTTGCTTCACGGTTTCTCCTTATAGCTGTTTGATTTGATTTATAAAATATATCAAGTTTATTTAATGCTAAAAATATTCAAATTATGAACTTATTAATTTATTTCCTCTTGTAATTTTCTTAAAGCTTGTATTCTGTCATTTGTGCTGGGATGTGTGCGAAATAATTGTGATAATTTATCGCCCATACTGCTAAATGGATTTATTATAAACATATGCGCGCTTTGTTCTGATGCATTTCTCATTCTGTAGCTATTTGCATAATTTTCAAGTTTCATTAAAGCACTTGCTAGGTGTTGTGGTTTTTTGGTTATAAGTGCCGCACCTTTATCTGCTTTATATTCTCTTTCTCTTGATATTGCCATTTGAATTATGCTTGCTACAATTGGCATTATTATCGCAAATACTATTATCAAAAATTTATTTGAATTTTTTGAATTGTTTGTTATTGCTCCAAACTTAGCAAAATTAGCAATCATGGCTATGGCACCAGCCATTACGGCTACTATACTTCCTGTTAATATATCATAATGCTTTATGTGGCTTAATTCGTGTGCTATTACACCCTCTATCTCTTCTTCATTTAGTATATCCAAAAGCCCTTCCGTTACAGCAACTGCTGCATGTTTAGGGTTTCTTCCTGTTGCAAAAGCATTTGGTGATTTTTCAGGTATTATATATATTGCTGGCATTTTAAGATTTGCCTTTTTGCAAAGATTTTTTACTATCTTAAACAATCCTTGCGCATTGTATTCATCCACTTTTATTGCGTTATATCTTTTTAAAACTAGTTTGTCGCTAAAAAAATATGAGAAAAAATTAGAACCAAGAGCTATTAGAAATGCTATAAACATCCCTTCTTTTCCGCCAATTAAGCCACCGGTAAATATAAAAACCACCATCAAAGATAGCATTAAAATAGTTGTTTTAAAAATTTCCATTTTTTATCGCTTCTTTAAAAATAGCCACATCAACCTTTAGCTTTGCTAGTTTTTCAAGTTCGTTTTCATCTTGTATAACACAGGCGATTTTGCTATCAAACATATAAAACTCAGCAAGTTCGCTAAATTTAAGTGCTGTATTTTCATCACACACTATAAGCTCAGCATTTATAGCGTTTGCAATTAGTGCTTGTTGTGTGTTAAAGCACTCTATACTAAACTCTAAACCAAGCTCCGCAGCCTTTTTTATAAGTTCGTGATTGTATCTAAAAAGAACACTCTTTTCTTTAAGACTTTCATCTATCTTATCTACAAAAAATATATCTTTGCTTTTTATTAAAGGATGACCTATGATTTTCATTTATTTGCCTTTTATACAGTCTTTGCATATGTATTGTCCGCTACTTAAAATCGCACTTTTTGTTGTTACAAAAGTTCCACATTTTGAACATTGAACAAAATTTTCTATCTCTTTTTCTTCCTTTGGTGCTTGTTTTTTCTTTTTAAAAAACAAAACATAAAGGATAAAAAGTATTGTCGCAAGTGTTAAAAATTTAGCTATCATTTTACGCTCATTATTATATAATTTCTATTTTTGTCATTGTAAATTTTTGCTTCAAGTCCATCTAGTTCATCTACAACACTAGAACCTTTATAAAGCATAAATTTTGTATTTTCATCATAAAAACCATCACAAATTTGTATCAAATCTTTTGTTTTCATTAATGCCCTTGAAGTTATCAAGTCAGCTTTGAACTGTTCGCTTTCTTGAATTTTTTTGCTATGTACTGTTATGTTTTTTAATCCAAGATTTATCTTTACATAGCTAAGAAAAGATGATTTTTTTAAATTTGGCTCAAATAGATGCCACTGGCATTCTTGTATCTTCATAGCTAAAAATATAGCTGGAAAACCAGCTCCTGAGCCTATATCTATTGCTATTTTTGGATTGATATCTAAAAACTCAAGTGGTGCTATGCTATCCATAACTTGGTTTTTTATATCTTTATAATTTGTAAGGCTGTGAATTTTATTAAATTGTTTTAAAATTTCACTAAATTTATCCACATTTTCTTCAAAATTACTCATCTTTAAGCATATGCCCCATTTGTTCTTGCTTGATTTTTAGATAAGATTCATTAAATTTGTTTGATTTTATTATGATAGGAATTCTTGAAACTATCTCAACTTTTTTGAGTCCTTTGAGTTTTTCTGGATTGTTTGTCAATAATTTTATCTTTTTGATACCAAAATGTTCTAGTATAAAATCAACTATTTCATATGTTCTTTCATCTGACTTAAAACCAAGCTGATGATTTGCTTGTATCGTGTCAAATCCTTTATCTTGTAAAGCATAAGCGTTGATTTTGTTTAAAAGCCCTATATTTCTTCCTTCTTGTCTTAGATAAATAACCATGCCGCTATTTTTTTCTATGAAACTTAAACTAGCTTCAAGCTGATCTCTGCAGTCACACTTTAAGCTTCCTATCGCATCTCCTGTTAGACATTCAGAATGTATTCTTACGTTTACTATTTCTTCTAGTGGTTCTTTGTATATTGCTAGGTGTTCTTTTTCGTTTTCTTTGAATGCTTTTAATTTGTACTTTCCAAATCTAGAAGGTAAATTTGCAACATCAGAAATTTCTATTTTCATTTTAAATTTACTCCAACTATGATAAACTTTTATCAAACATTTTATCAAATAAAAGGCAAAATTATGTTTAAGCGTTTTAGAAGACTTAGGATAAATGAGAATTTACGAGAGATACTCAAAGAGACAACACTTAGTGTTAATGACTTGATATATCCCCTTTTTGTCGTTCCTGGAACAAATATAAAAAAAGAGATATCTTCTATGCCGGGTGTTTTTCAGCTTAGCCAAGATGAAATTTTAAAAGAGTGTGAAGAAATAATAAATCTAGGCATAAAGTCAATTATTTTATTTGGTATACCTGAGATAAAAGATAGTATAGGAAGTGATGCTTTGAGCGATGATGGAATTATTGCAAAAACACTTCGCGCTATAAAAAGCAAGTTCCCAAAATTATTTGTTATAACCGATCTTTGTTTTTGTGAATATACAGACCACGGACATTGCGGTATATTAGATCATGTTCATCAAACCGTTGATAATGATGCTACTCTTGAAATTTCAGCAAAACAGGCTTTGATTCACGCTAAAAATGGTGCTGATATGATAGCTCCAAGTGGTATGATGGATGGAATAATACAAACTTTAAGAAGTGCTCTTGATAGCAATGGATATGAAAATCTTCCTATTATGGCTTATTCTACAAAATTTGCATCGGCTTATTACGGACCTTTTCGTGATGTAGCCGAATCAACACCTAGCTTTGGCGATAGAAGAAGCTATCAGATTGATAGTGCTAATAGGCTTGAAGCTATAAATGAGAGTTTAGAAGATGAAAAACAAGGTGCTGACATACTTATGGTAAAACCAGCACTTGCTTATCTTGACATAATAAGAGAGCTAAGAGATGTCACCAGACTTCCTATTTGTACTTATAATGTTAGTGGTGAATATGCTATGTTAAAAGCTGCTGCAAAAGCTGGTGTGATTGATTATGATAGGGTGATGTTTGAAACATTGGTAGGATTTAAAAGAGCTGGGGCTGATTTGATTATAACCTATCATGCAAAAGAGGTTGCTTTGGCATTAAAGAGTGCAAAATGAGACATTTTTTAACCTTGGATGATTTTAGTAAGGATGAGATAAATGAGATAATACAACTTGCTATTAGTATCAAAAAAGAGAGTAAAGAGAAAAACTACAAGCCTTATCTTAAAAATCAAAAACTTGCAATGATATTTGAAAAAAGCTCTACTAGAACAAGAGTTAGTTTTGAAGTTGGAATGTTTGAGCTTGGTGGTTATGCACTTTTTTTATCAAAAAATGATATTCAAATAGGTCGCGGAGAGAGTATAAAAGATACATCAAGGGTTATTAGTAGAATGTGTGATATGGCTATGCTTAGGGTAAATTCTCACGATACATTAGATGAGTTTGCTAAGTTTTCATCAATACCTGTTATTAATGGATTAAGTGATATCTATCATCCTTGTCAAATTTTGGCTGATTATCTTACTATGGTTGAAAGAGACCATTTAGGAAGTGTTGCTTATGTTGGCGATGGAAACAATATAACTCATTCTTGGCTAATGCTAGCTTCAAAAATGGGATTTGAGCTAAGAGTGGCTACACCTGTTGGTTATGAAGTAAATAGTGAAGTATTGTCAAAAGCTCTTAAAAATTCAGAAAAATCAGGTGCAAAAATAATCATAACAAATGATATAAAAAAAGCTATTGAAAATGCCGATGTTGTAACAACTGATACTTGGATATCTATGGGTCAAGAAGAGCAAAAAGCTCAAAGAATTCGTGATTTTAAAGGTTTTACTGTTAATGACGATATAATGAAATTAGCTTCTAAAAATGCTATGTTTTTACATTGTCTTCCTGCTTATAAGGGGTATGAAGTTAGTGAGAGTGTTTTTGAAAAACATAGCGATGAAATTTTTGATGAAGCTGAAAATAGGCTTCATGTGCAAAAAGCTATAATGGTTTGGCTTGATAAATATAGATAAAGTTATAATTAAGGAAATAGATTATGAATGAAAAGAAAAGTGCTTATGAAAAAATAGATGAGATAAGTAACTCTCTTGGATTGGAAGAAGAAGAAAGAACTATATTTGAAATAACTCCAACTGAAAATCCAAACGAGAGAGCTTTGAGCTTAAAAAGTGGCTCTTGGGATGGTATAGAACCTTGGTTTGGTATAGATGAAAATCAAAATTTGCATACAATGGTATCTGTAAAATCTCTTTCTGATTTAATACAAGCTTATAGAAAAACACAAAAAGAAAATTTTGACCTAAGACTAGAAAAGACAATATGGCAAAATATCCCTATTGATTTTAGTGATGTTTGGGTTGTTGCTATGGATGAGATTAAAAAAATAGCAAAAAATGAAAACAAAAATGGATTTAGTGTGGATCTTGATAAACTTTTAAGAACTATTAAAAAACAATATCCAAATTTATTTGTAGATATGAAAGAGATTATGAAATTTAAAAAAGAGGCAAATAATGATTAATTTTGACGCTTATGTAAAGTATTCAAGACCTGGTCCTAGATATACAAGCTACCCAACAGCACCTGAGTTTAGTGATAAGTTTAGCTATGAGGATTATTTAAAACAATTGCAAAGCAAAGATAAGTCAAGACCATTATCTCTTTATTTTCATCTTCCGTTTTGTAGAAGCGCCTGTTATTTTTGTGGCTGTAATGTTATTTATACTAGTAAAGAAGATAAGAAAGAGCGTTATATAGGATATTTGCAAAAAGAGATAGAAATCCTAAGTAGATATCTTGATACCAAAATACCTGTTTTACAGCTTCATTTTGGTGGAGGAACTCCAACTTTTTATAGCGCAGAGCAGCTAGATAGAATTATAAATATAATTAAGTCTAAATTTACGAATTTCACAGATGATGCGGAGATAAGCTGTGAGATCGATCCTAGATTTTTAAATGAAGATCAGATAAAAGTTTTAACATCTCACGGATTTAATAGAATTAGCTATGGCGTTCAAGATTTTAATGATGATGTCCAAAAAGAAATTCATAGAATTCAGCCATTTGAAGTTACTAAAAATGCAGTAGAATTAGCTAGAAGATATGGTATAAACTCAATTAATATGGATCTTATTTACGGCCTTCCTTATCAAAGTTTAGATAGTTTTAAAGACACCTTAAAAAAGGCACTTATATTAAACCCCGATAGGCTTGCCGTGTTTAATTATGCTCATGTTCCTTGGATTAAGAAGACTATGAGAAAATTTGATGAGGCGACATTACCAAATCCAAAAACAAAACTTGAAATTTTAAAACACACGATAGAATTTTTTACAAGTAATGGCTATAGCATGATAGGAATGGATCACTTTGCAAAACCAAATGATGAGTTGTTTAAGGCTTTAAAAAATGGTAGTTTGCATAGAAATTTCCAAGGATATACGACAAAGGGTGGCTCTGATCTTATAGGCATAGGTGTCACTAGTATATCTGAATGCAAACGACATTATTCGCAAAATCATAAAGATTTGGATTTATACGAACAAGCTATAGATAATGACAGGCTTCCTTATTCAAAGGGGATTTACCTAAGCGATGAGGATCTTCTTAGAAAAGCCGTGATAATGAGTCTGATGAGTAATTTTATGCTTGATATCAAATCAATAGAAGATGAGTTTGGTATAGACTTTTTTGATCATTTTAGTGATGAATTAAAAGAGCTTGATTATTTGAAAGACTTTTTTGAGATAAAAGATAAAAAAATAATAGTAAATCAAACTGGTAGTATGATAATTAGAAATATAGCTATGTGTTTTGATGAGTATTTAAAGAAACTTCCTGAAAATTTAAGACGCTTTTCAAAAACTATATAGTTGCAACTTTGAGGAATTTTAATTGTATGGCATAAAACATAAATAAAATTTAATTTTAGGATAAAAATCAAGAAATTTTATACACTAAATACGGTAAAATTTAAATAGTAAAATAGCATTTTCGTTAATTTTTTAGTATTAAAAATTAAATCTTTGTAGTTAGAATACAATCAGGTTGAGCCTAATATTTTGTAAATAAAAATACAATAATTAAATGTAAGTTAAAATATTTTTTTATATTGATTTTTAATCAAAATTAAAGTATCATTAAAAGTTAGCTGAATTTTTATTAATTCGCAGAAAAGGATGTTAAATAATTATGAAAAAAGTTGTCTCTGTTAGTGTTTTTGTGGCCCTTGGCATTTCTTGTTTAAATGCTGAAGATTTAGCCTATAGAATTTTTGTTGGTACTTATGATAAAAATAGAAGCGATGAAGCTATAAGTAGTGTTATCAATCAATTACAAGAAAGAGTAAAAGGTGCTGGTGATTTATATAAATTTGACAGTTATGTGTCTGGCAATAAGCAAAAAGTTTTATTTATTGATACAAAACCGATTTCTAAAGCCGAAGCTGATAAACTTTTGTCTAAAATAAGACAAGTTTCTGGACATGAAGATTCCTTTATAAAAATAAAAAAAGAAAGTGACTATAAAACTGTTAGTGAAAATATCAAAGATACTCAAACTAGTCAACACAAGCCATTAATAGATGAATATTTATCTCAACCGGTAGTAAACGATATGCCAATTGATAAAGCAGATGAACAATCTAACTTCATAAATAAAAAAACATTATCCTTAGATAGTGTTGTAAAAACTGTTTTAAATGAAAATCCTAATATTAAAGCTTCGGAGTTTAGTTATTTACAAGTTGGAAAAGATTTGAAAATAGCAAAAAATGCTTACTATCCCACTCTTGATCTTTCATCCCATGTTGGCTATGAATCAAAACGGCTAGATGATGGTTCTTCTACAAGAAAAGGTGATGGAAGGGTAAGTGCTTCAACATTGACATTAACAGAAAATATTTATAATGGCGGTGCCGATAAAAATAGAATCAATTCTCAAAGTGCAAGGCTTGATTCTGCTGCTTATAGTATTTCACAAACTGCGGATAGATTATCTTTGCAGGTTGTTAATGCTTATTTAGAGCTTATAAAAACTAAAAAAATACTTGACATCGAAGAGCAAAGTGTAAAAAGTCATGAAGAAATTTATAACCAAATAAGAGATAGAGCTCAGGCTGGCTTTGGTGTTGCGTCAGAAGAGAGACAGGCTGGCTCTAGATATACTTTAGCTCAATCTAATTTAATCTCGGCTCAAAATAATTACATAGATGCCGTTACAACATTTGAGAAATTATATGGACATAAGGTTTCAGTTGAAAATTTAGCATTTCCAGAATTTCAAATAACGTTACCTAGTTCAGAAAAAGATGTTTACGATAGAGCTATGTTGTGCAATCCTTCTATATTGGTTCAAAAAGCAAATATAGCAATGTCCGAATCTGTTGTAAAAGAAAAAGAAGCACCTTTTAGACCAAAACTTGATTTAGAAGTTTCTGGAAAATATGATCATAGTAATGTTTTATATGATAATTATGAAGATACAACACTTGATGCATTGCTTAGATTTAAATATAATATTTATAATAAAGGTATAGATAAATTAGATAACGAAAAGAGCCAGCTACTTGTATCACAAGAACAGCAAGCCTTGGATGCACTTACTAGAGATTTGCAAGAAAGTTTAAAATTTTCTTGGCAGAGTTATGTATTAGAGCAAAAGAAAATGGCTTATTTAAATGAGCATATTGAATATGCCAAGTTAACATTAGATTCTTATCAAGATGAGTTTAAAATAGGCCGCAGGGATTTAATTAATTTGCTAGATGCTGAAAATGAATATAATAGTGCTTTAAAAGAGACTATAGAGAATGAAACAGCTTTATTGTATGCCAAATATAGATTATTAGACAATATGGGGCTTATAACTGATAGTTTTGAGCCTGGATTTGCCCAAAAATATATACAAGGTGCATGCAGTATTGCAAATGACTTGAGGTAAGTTCGTTAAATGATCAAAAATAAAGGTAAAATTTTCTTTAATTTACCTTTGATATTTTTATTTTGTTCTATTTTTTTTGCTTTAGCTGATGAATTCATAAAATCATCAGCTATTAAAAATATTGAGATACGTTACGGAGAAAATGCTAGAAAAAGAGCTGTTGCTTTAAATAGCTTAATGAGCTCAATTGCTAATGCAAGTGAAAGTGAAAAATTAGTCCGAGTTAATAATTTTTTTAATTCATTTAGATGGCAAGATGACTTGAAAGTTTGGAATAAAAAAGATTATTGGGCTACTAGAATGGAGTTTATAGGTAAAGGTGCTGGCGATTGTGAAGATTATGTTATAGCTAAATATTTTACTTTAAAACAACTCGGTATTGCTACAAATAAACTTTATTTTACATATGTAAAAGCTATTAAACATAATCAAGCTCACATGGTTTTATCATACTACGAAACACCAAAATCAATACCGCTTGTTTTGGATAATATTAATGGAAATATTAAAATTGCCACACAAAGAAAAGATTTAATTCCTGTATATAGTTTCAATGGAGATTCTCTATATTTAGCTAAACAAGAAGGTTTAGGGCAGGTTGTTCCAGGAGGGAATAAAAAACAAAATCCTAAATGGATTGATTTGGTTGATAGAATAAAGAAAGAGGGTTTATGACACTTTTTAAACAAATTATGGTTGCTATTATTACTTTTGGGTTTATTATATTTTTAGTAGTAGGTTTTATCAATTTTAATAGTTTAAATAACTATATAGATGATCAATTGGGTGCTAATGCTAGCCATACAGCAACATCTTTAGGGTTATCTATCAAACCATCAATTGAAGCCGGCGATATCCCATTAATTGAAACTATGATTAATTCTATTTTTGATAGTGGATATTATCAAATGATTAAATTGGTTGATGTTGATGGAAATGTTTTGATTGAGAATAACCAAAAGCTTTCTCTTGTTGGAATTCCTGATTGGTTTGCTAATAATATAAAATTTAATCCTCCTGTTGCAAAAAGTGAAATTATGTCTGGCTGGAGTCAATTTGGTACACTTTATGTTCAAAGTAGTGTGGGAATGGCTTATTATGAATTGTATAATAGTATTAAAAGCATATTTATTGCTCTTTTTTTAATTTTTATTGCTATGATTTTATTTGTTTATGTTGGATTAAAGTTTATATTTAGGCCACTTACAAGAGCACAAACCCAAGCAGAGGCTATTCTTGGAAATAAATTTATTATACAAGATAAAATACCTTTTACCACTGATTTAAAACATATGGTGTTAGCTATGAATTCAATGGTTGAGAAGGTAAAAAATATATTTGAAAAAGAGGCTCAAACCTTAAACAAATATCAAGAATTACTCTATATGGATTCTACAACAGGGCTTTATAATAGAAGATATTTTCAAACAAAGTTTTCTGAGTATCTTTCTAGCGAAGAGTATTCTAGCGGCTGTATTGTGTTAATCAGTTGCAACAATTTAATAAATCTTAAAAATAATTTAGGCTTTGAAAAGTTGCATGGCTTTTTAAAAGAGATTTCGCAAATTTTTAATAAAAATTCACAAGATATAGATAAAACATCTTTTGTTTGTAGAATATCAGACAATGATTTTATGGTTTTGTTTGATGGATTATCTTCAAATAAAATTTTAAATTTTATTGATAATAGCATTAAAGATGTTAAGAGTTCGATGTTATGTTTTGGCATAAATGATAATATTTTTGGTGTAAATATAGCTATTGTTGATTATAACCCGGATAATAGCTTAAAACAAATCTTAACAGCAGCAGATGTCACATTAGCTGAATCTAAAGCAAACGGAAATTTTAAGTATAAGATTTTTGAAAACAAAAAACATACTTTAGTGCTTGGTAAAGAGGAGTATAGGTCCCTTATAATGAACTCAATGAAATATGATATGTTTAAATTTGCTTCTCAAAATGTTTTAAATTTAGATGGTGATTTGGAACATATGGAGTTATATTTAAGGTTGGTTGATAAAAATAATAAATGGCAGATGGCTTCTTATTTTATGCCTATGGTAAATGAGCTTGGTTTGAGCGCATTACTTGATTTTTATGTAATAAAAAAAGTAGAAAATATGATATCAGAGAATATTTTTAATGAAAATGCTATTGCAGTTAACCTAGGTAAAGAAGTGATAAGCTCTGATGAAAATTTTGATAAATTAACAAATTTGTTTAAAAATATTAGGCTTAGTTCTAAAACTAAAATATATATAGAAATTCCAAATAAGAATGATATATCTATATCTAGCGTATTAAAACTCGCTTCTATTTTACGAAAATATAGGCTTGGTTTCGGATTAGATCATTTTGATATAAACCCTATAAGCATAGAAAAACTAAAAGACTTAAATCCTGACTATGTAAAGATCAGATCAGCAAATATTATAGATTTTTTCGGTGATAAAGAGGGTGAGTATACTAAAAAATCACTAGATACTATAACAAGTTCAAAAGGAATTGATATAATAGCAATAGGTGTAGAAAATGAAGAGCAAAAAAATAAATTGATTGAACTTGGTATAAAAAGCATGCAAGGAAATTATATTGATAATACAAAAAATATTGGATAAAAAATGTTAAATACAGTAAAAAAAGATGAATTATTAGAATGTCTTGTTATTTTTACAAAGCTTCATAATAATCCTTATAGTACAGATGCTCTAACCATAGGTCTTCCAGTTGAAGATGGAGAAGAAGTTGAGTTGTTTTCATTAAGCGGTTCAAAATCACTTTTTTCAAGAGCTGCTATGAGGGCAGGGTTTGCTTCTACTCTTGTAAAAAAACAACTTGAAGACATATCACCACTTGTTTTACCTTGTATATTAATGCTAAGAGGCAAAAGAGCTTGTATACTTCAAAGCATAAGTTCTGATAAAACTACAGCAAATATTATAGTTCCAGATATAGCAAATGGCGTTAGCACTATAGAATTAGAAAAATTAAAGAATGAATACCTTGGTTATGCTTATTATCTAAAAAAAGAATTTTCTCCAGATGAGTCTAGCTCTTCACATTTGCTTGAAAATACTAAAGAACATTGGTTTTGGGGAACACTTAAAAAATCAAAAAAAATATATTTTGATGTTATCATAGCTACTTTTATTATAAATTTATTTGTTCTTGCTAGTCCTCTTTTTACAATGAATGTTTATGATAGGGTTGTTCCTAATAATGCTGTTGAAACATTATGGGTTTTGGCTATTGGTGTTTTAGTTGTGTATTTGATAGATTTTTTCTTAAAATTTATAAGGTCTTATTTTCTTGAAATTGCCGGTAAAAAAAGCGATATTATTATGAGTTCTATACTTTTTGAAAGAGTTATGGATTTAAAATTAACAAATAGACCAAAATCAGTAGGCTCTTTTGCTAGTAACCTTAAAGAGTTTGATGTTATAAGGAATTTCTTTTCATCAGCATCTTTGGCCGCTATTGTTGATTTGCCGTTTTCTGTAATATTTTTACTAACTATTTATTTTATAGGTAGCTATTTGGTATTCGCACCTATTGTAACTATGTTTATTATACTTATATATACATTTTCAATTAAAAATCCTTTGCAAAACGCAATAAAAAGCACATTTGAAGCATCTGCTGCAAAAAATGGTATATTGATAGAAAGTCTAAATGGGCTTGAAACGATAAAAACACTTGGCGCAAGTGGTCATGTTCAGTGGAATTGGGAAGAAGCTACGGGAGAGATATCTAGTAGAAGCATAAAATCAAAAATGATAACAACATCTATAACCACAATAACTGCTTTTTTAGTGCATCTTAACACAATTGCGATCGTTGTTATGGGTGTTTATATGATTAAAGATACTAATTTAACGATAGGTGGATTGATAGCAACCGTTATCCTTTCTGGACGTGCCATTGCTCCAATGGGTCAAGTAGCTGCACTTGTGGCTAATTTTGAACAGACAAAAACAGCATATAAGGGTATAGATAATATTATGAATATGCCAGTTGAAAGACCTGAGGGTAAAAAATTTGTTAGAAGAAATTCATTCCAAGGTAAAATTGAGTTTAAAAATGTTAGCTTTACGTATCCTGAAACAGTAAAAGGTTCTTTAGATAGGATTAATTTTACAATACAGGCTGGAGAAAAGGTTGCTATAATTGGAAGAAATGGTTCTGGTAAAACAACTATACAAAAGCTTATGCTTGGCTTATATGCACCAACAGATGGTTCTGTGCTTATAGATGGAATTGATATAAATCAAATAGATCCAGCTGACTTAAGAAGAAATATAGGGTATGTTCCACAAGATGTTTTGTTATTTAAAGGAACTGTTAGAGAAAATATAGTTCAAAAAGCACCTTATGCCGATGATATGCAAATTATTAGAGCTGCAAAAATAAGTGGTGTTGATGAATATGTTAATATGCATCCTTTGGGTTTTGATATGCCAGTTCTTGAGCGTGGCGACGGTATAAGTGGAGGGCAAAGACAAAGTATAGCGTTAGCAAGAGCATTTTTGCTTGATAGTCCTATAATTTTACTTGATGAACCTACAAATTCCCTAGATAGCACAGTTGAAAACAAACTAAAACAAAATTTAAAAATAAATATAGCAAATAAAACTATGGTTTTGGTTACTCATAAAATGTCTTTACTTGATTTGGTTGATAGAGTTATAGTCGTTGATAATGGCAAGGTATTACTTGATGGCAACAGAGATGAGATTTTAAAAAAATTAAGTGGGAAATAAATAATGAATACAGATAGTAATCAAACAATTAATTCTACTAAGGATAATTTAAACAAAAATATAGATGGTAAAAATATGGAAATTCAAAACGATATTGGAAATGAAATTTATAATACCGCAAAAAGAATCAATTCTAATGTTAAAAATAAAAATTATGATGCACATGATATAAGGTTTATGTCAAGTTTGTCGGAGGCTGTTTTAGCAAAAGCACCTTCAAATTCAAGAAAATTACTTTATATTATATTTTTTACTATTTTTTGGTTAGTTGTTTGGTCATCTCAGGCAGAGATAGACGAGATAACAAGAGGCACTGGTAAAATTATTCCTTCCGGTAAAAATCAATCAATACAAAATCTAGAAGGTGGTATTGTTCAAGAAATTTTAGTAAAAGAGGGTGATGAAGTCAAAAAAGACCAGATTATTTTAAAAATTAATAACAAAAATTTTTCAAGTAGTTATGGTGAATCGCAAATAAGACTTAAAGAGCTACAAGCTAAATTTCTAAGGCTTGATGCTGAAGCTAATGATAAAGAATTTAAATTTGATTTAGCTAGAGATGCAAATAATACTAAACCTATATATTATGAATTAAGTTTATATAGCTCCAATAAAGCACAACTTAATGAACAACTAAGGATACTTGCAGAACAATTAAGTCAGCGTCAAAGCGAATTAAGGGAGTTAAAAAATAAGATAGAACAAGCAGAAAGAAGTTATTCTTTATCTATTAAAGAAAAAGACATAATGGAACCTTTGTTTAAAAAAGGTCTTGTTAGCGAAGTTGAGTATTTACAGTTTAGAAGAAGGCTTAATGATTTAAAAGGAGAGCTTGATTCAGCAAAACTATCTATATCTAGGGTTCAATCAACAATCAATGAAGTTGAGAACAAAATAAAAGAGTCAAAACTAGCCTTTAAAAATAATGCAAAGAAAGAATTAAATGAAGTTTCAGCAGAAATGGCACGCTTAAATGAATCTCAAATAAATTTAAGCGATAGGGTTGATCGAACATTTGTTAGGTCTCCTGTTAACGGTATTGTTAGTAAGCTTATGATTCATACTGTTTCAGGGGTTATAAAACCTGGAGAAAACATAGCTGAGATAGTTCCTGTTGAAGATAAGCTTGTTGCTGAAATTAAGGTTAAACCAGCCGATGTTGCGTTTTTGAGACAAGGGCTTGATACAGTTGTTAAGTTTACGGCTTATGATTTTAGTATTTATGGTGGATTAAAAGGTAAAGTTACTCAAATAAGTGCCGATACTGAGACAAATGAGAAAACTGGAGATAGTTACTATCTTGTAAGGGTTGAGACTGATAAAAATTATTTGGGTAATGAGAAAAAACAACTTAAAATTAAAGTAGGTATGATAGTAAGTGCTGATATTATTACTGGCAAGAAAACAATCTTAGATTATTTGTTAAAACCTATTTTAAAAGCAAAAAATAATGCTTTAACAGAGAGATAGATGGTGTAGGATGTCTAATATTGCTTATTATGATAAAAATTTTAATGATTATAGCTTGATTGCTAATGATGATTATGATTTATTGATATTAAAGGGCAATAATGTTTGTGATATAATAAATTCTGATATAGAAAAATTAGTTTTTAAAGATTGTGAAAAAGAAATTTCTGAATTTTTAGACAGATATAATGAATTTTTTTTGTTTAGAGATGAAGTTAAGCTTGATGATTTTAAAGATAGAGTTTATTTGCTTAAATTGATTTTAAAAGGTTATGATGAAAACCATGATAGACTTGAATTTGATATGAAAAGTTTAAATTTAAAATCACCTTATAGATATTCTATAACAGACAAAAGCATAGATATCAATGTTAATGTTGATAACGATTTTTGTAGTGTAAAAGAATTTCTTTATACTATAAAATATAAATTTTTAAATCCTTGCGATAAAAGTGTGTTTTTGTATATTAATGGGGATTTGATTTATGACAATCAAATAAAAAATATAGGGAGTTATATAGTATGAAAGTTATTCTATTTACAAAAAACAATTCGCTTTATAATTTATGGATGAGTTATAATATATCGCAAGATACATTGATTTTGACTAATATTAATGAATTTTTAAAACAAATAAAACTTAATAAAGATGCTATATTTTGTATCGATTTAGATTCGCTAGATAACTCTAATGATTTTATTAAAAATATAATTGAAAACAATCAAGATATAAAAATTCTTGCTCTTTCAAACGAACCAAAATTTACAAAAGGCAAAACACTTTTATCTTATGGTATTAAGGGTTATGCAAACTCACATATGAGAGAAGTGCATTTTGTAGATGCAATAGATACTATAAAAGATCGAAAGGTTTGGTTATATCCTGAGTTTATACAACAAATGATAGGAGAAATTGTTGATAATACAAATGATATTCAAATAGCAAATACTCATTTATTAAAAGAACTTACAGATAGAGAAATCCAAATAGCCGAGTTTGTTCAACAAGGGTTGAGTAATAAAGAAATATCAGAAAAGACAGATATAACACTAAGAACCGTAAAGGCTCATGTTGCATCTATCTATAATAAAATGGGTGTAAAAGATCGCATAGGACTTGTTTTATTAATGCAAAAAAATGTTTAAGTTTATAGTTTTATTTTTTGCTTTTATTTATGTTAATGCTTATGAGTTAAGTAATAAAAATTTATCTCTTTGTGGCTCCGATATTCGTTGTAAAAATATTTTAAATCACTATACTAAATTTATGAATAAGACAAAAAATGAAACTTTTGATAGAAAATTAGAGCTTGTAAATTCTTATATAAACACAATAATGCCACGTTATGATGATTTTTATAATAAAAATATTGATACTTGGAGTACAAGGAGTGAGTTTTTAAGAACTGGTGGTGGCGATTGTGAAGAGTATGCTATAAGTAAACAAGAAAGCCTTAAAGATTTAGGCATTAAAAATAATAGTTGTCTTTTAGTTGTTGAGGAAAAAATGATAGGTGGTTATCATATGGTTTTGGCTTTATGGAAAAAGGATGGAGAAGAACCAGTTATTCTTGATAATCTTAGTTTTAGAATTTTACCAATTTCTCAAAGATATGATTTAAAACCAATGTATTGTTTGATGAATGGAAAATACTACAAATTTAAAAATCATGGTAAACATCTAGAACCAATTAATATTAGAATAAAAAGCTACGAGAAACTGTTACAAAAACAAATTAAAGAGCAATTCTGGAACAATTAATCCTCTATATCTATATCTATTTTTGTAATATTTTGTTTATTTGTTTCTATACTATGCTTATTTTTTTCTATTAGTAGCCTATTTTTTTCTATTAAATCTTTATTTTCTGCTATGTTATTTTTGTTTTGGTCTATTAATTTTTCAAGTATTTTTATCTTTCTTTCATATTTAGTACTTAGGTAATATACTATATAAGCAAGTATTATTATTATAATCCATGGTAAAAATTTCATTATTTCCTCGCATGTTTTTATTAAATTTTGTTGTATTATAGAGTTCTAAAATTTAAAATACGGTTAAAAAAATATATTATTTTAAATAAAAAATAAAACAACTCTTGACATTTATTTTTTTTTGAGCTATAATTCACTTTTCAAAACAAGCTGGTGTAGCTCAGATGGTAGAGCTACTGCCTTGTAAGCAGTAGGTCGGCGGTTCGATTCCGTTCACCAGCTCCATTTATTTTTAATAGAAAATAACAGTGTTTGACCAGAATACAAAGCATAATATTAATAGGGTGAGATACTCAAGTGGCCAACGAGGGCAGACTGTAAATCTGCTGACTATGTCTTCCGTGGTTCGAATCCACGTCTCACCACCATGCTATTTGCGGGAGTAGCTCAGTTGGCTAGAGCATCAGCCTTCCAAGCTGAGGGTCGCGGGTTCGAGTCCCGTTTCCCGCTCCAAAGATAAACTTGGATATTAACTGGGAGCTGTAAGGTATTTTTTATCTGCAATTCAGTTATATCCTATATAAGTTTTTGGTTTAATTTGTATTTTTATATGTCGTCTCTGCCAAGAGTTTTAACGCTCATATGGCTCAGAGGTAGAGCACTTCCTTGGTAAGGAAGAGGTCGCGGGTTCAAGTCCCGCTATGAGCTCCACGGTTTATACGATATAGTTTAAAATATACAAATTTTAGTTTTAAAAGTCACATAATTATAATGGAGGACAAGATGGCTAAAGAAAAATTTTCACGCAACAAGCCACATGTAAATATTGGTACTATAGGTCACGTTGACCATGGTAAAACTACTTTGACAGCTGCTATTTCTGCTGTTCTTTCAAGACAAGGTCTTGCTGAGCTTAAAGATTATGATAATATAGATAACGCTCCAGAAGAAAAAGAGCGTGGTATAACTATCGCTACTTCTCACATTGAGTATGAAACAGAAAATCGTCACTATGCTCACGTTGACTGCCCAGGTCACGCCGACTATGTTAAAAACATGATTACTGGTGCTGCTCAAATGGACGGTGCTATTTTGGTTGTTTCTGCAGCTGATGGCCCTATGCCACAAACTAGAGAGCACATTCTTCTATCACGCCAAGTTGGTGTTCCATATATAGTTGTATTTATGAATAAAGCTGATATGGTTGATGACGCTGAACTTCTTGAATTAGTTGAAATGGAAATCCGTGAACTTCTAAACGAATATAGTTTCCCTGGCGACGATACTCCAATAGTTTCAGGTTCTGCTTTAAAAGCTTTAGAAGAAGCAAAAAATGGTACAGATGGAGAGTGGTCAGCTAAGGTTATGGAATTAATGGCTGCAGTTGATAGCTATATTCCAAATCCAGTTCGTGATACAGATAAAGATCTACTTATGCCTATAGAGGACGTATTCTCTATTTCTGGTCGTGGTACAGTTGTTACAGGTAGAATAGAAAAAGGTGTTGTTAAAGTTGGTGACACTATTGAAATCGTTGGTATTAGAGACACTCAAACAACAACTGTTACAGGTGTTGAAATGTTTAGAAAAGAGATGGATCAAGGTGAAGCTGGCGATAACGTTGGTGTATTATTAAGAGGAACAAAAAAAGAAGATGTTGAGCGTGGTATGGTTTTATGTAAGCCAAAATCTATAACTCCTCATACAAAATTCGAAGGTGAAGTTTATATCCTAACTAAAGAAGAAGGTGGAAGACACACTCCATTCTTTAACAACTATAGACCACAATTTTATGTAAGAACAACAGACGTTACAGGTTCTATTACACTTCCTGAAGGAACTGAAATGGTTATGCCTGGCGATAACTTAAAAATTAGTGTTGAGCTTATAGCTCCTATCGCTCTTGAAGAGGGAACACGTTTTGCTATTCGTGAGGGTGGTAGAACTGTTGGTTCTGGTGTTGTTTCAAAGATACTAGCATAATAATATTATATATGAGTGAAATAATTTATTTCACTCATAATTTTTTTAAGGATTTTTTATGAGAATTAAAGTAGGTTTAAAATGTGTTGAAAGTGGAGATATAAACTACAGCACAACTAAAAATAGTAAGACTATGACAGAAAAGTTAGAATTAAAAAAATATTGTCCAAGACTTAAAAAGCATACTGTTCATAAAGAAGTTAAGCTAAAGAGTTAGTATAATTCTGTTAGGGCAATAGCTCCAACGGTAGAGCGCTGGATTCCAAATCCAATGGTTGGGGGTTCGAATCCCTCTTGCCCTGCCATAAGTTAAGGTATAATATGGAAAAAATAATAAATTATATAAAGCTTTCTAAAGCTGAGATTTTGAAGGTTATATTCCCAACAAAAGAGCAAATTAGAAATGCTTTTATTACTGTTTTTATTGTTGTAACTGTGGTATCACTTTTTTTAGCAATAATCGATGCCTTAATGGCTTTTTCTCTTTCTAGTTTGATATAGGAGTGTTTGTAATGGCTCATAAATGGTATGCTATTCAGACATATGCTGGAAGTGAAATGGCTGTAAAAAGAGGTATAGAAAATTTAGTTAAAGAGCATGGTATAGAAGATCAGCTTAAGGAAGTTATAGTTCCTACTGAGGATGTTATAGAAATTAAAAATGGAAAGCAAAAGATAAATGAGAGAACTCTTTATCCTGGATATGCTTTTGCTCATTTAGATTTAAATACATCTTTGTGGCATAAGATTCAATCTTTACCTAAGGTTGGAAGATTCATAGGTGAATCAAAAAAACCAACACCTTTAACCGAAAAAGATATTAATACGATTTTAGAAAAAGTTGAAAAAAGAGCAGCTCCTAAACCAAAAATTTATTTTGAGGAAGGGGAAAATGTTCGTATAACTGAAGGCCCTTTTGCAAATTTTATAGGTGTTGTTGAAGAGTATGATATGATACACGGAAAACTTCGTTTAAATGTTTCTATATTTGGAAGAAGTACACCGGTTGATATTTTGTATTCACAAGTTGAGAAGATAATTTAAGGAGAAGGTTTATGGCTAAAAAAGTTATAGGCGAAATAAAATTACAGATTGCTGCTACTAAAGCAAATCCTAGCCCACCTGTAGGTCCAGCTCTTGGACAAAGAGGTGTTAACATAATGGAGTTTTGTAAAGCTTTTAATGAGAAAACTAAGGATATGGTTGGTTTTAATATACCAGTTGTTATTACAGTTTATGCAGATAAGAGTTTTACATTTATTACAAAGCAACCGCCAGCAACAGATCTTATTAAAAAAGCTGCCGGTATTACAAAGGGAACAGATAATCCTTTAAAAAATAAAGTTGCAAAGATAACTAAAGCTCAAGTTCTTGATATAGTTGAGAAAAAAATAGCTGATTTAAATACAAAAGATAGAGAGCAAGCTGCTAAGATTATAGCTGGTTCAGCTCGTTCTATGGGTGTTGAAGTTATAGATTGATAAAAGCCTAAACCGCCGGGTTGATTTTCAGTAGGCGGAAGCACTTTAAAATGCGGAGATATTTTATGGGAAAAACTACTAAAAGATTTGAAGAATTATTGAAAAAAGTTGACAATACTAAAACATATAGTTTAGCCGAAGGTGTTGAAACTGTTAAAAATTTAGCTTCTGCTAAATTTGATGAAACAGTAGAGATTGCATTAAAATTAAATGTTGATCCAAGACATGCTGATCAAATGGTTAGAGGTTCTGTTATTTTACCAGCCGGAACAGGAAAAACTGTTCGTGTTGCTGTTATAGCTAAAGATGCTAAAGCAGACGAGGCTAAAAATGCAGGTGCAGATATAGTAGGTTCTGATGATTTGATAGAAGATATTCAAAAAGGTGTTATTAATTTTGATGTGCTGATTGCTACACCAAATTTAATGGGTCTTGTTGGAAAAGTTGGTAGATTATTAGGGCCTAAAGGTTTAATGCCTAACCCTAAAACAGGAACAGTTACTATGGATGTTGCACAAGCTATCAATAATGCAAAAGGTGGACAGGTAAATTTCCGTGTTGATAAACAAGGAAATATACATGCTGGTATAGGCAAAGTTAGCTTTACTAAAGAGCAAATACTTGATAATGCAACAGCATTTATTAAAGCTATTAATAAACATAAGCCATCTGCTGCTAAAGGTAGATATGTTAAAAATGCTAAATTGTCATTGACAATGAGTCCATCTGTTACTCTTGATACTCAAGAAGTTATAGATTTAAAATAAAATAATTTAATTTTTTATCTTAGATTAGAGAAAGTAGAGGCTTAAAAGCTTAATTGTTCGACCCTCTCTACTGAAATCGCTGGTCGGAAAGGAGAAGAAGTGACACGTAGCAAAAAATCTGAAGTTATATTAGGTTTAGAAAACGAATTTAAAGAAGCACAAGCTATAGTTGTTTGTGATTATCGTGGTTTAAATGTAAAAAAACTTGAAGTATTAAGAAATTCTGCTAGAGAGCAGGGTGTTAAGGTTCAAGTTATAAAAAATACACTTGCTAATATAGCATTAAATAATGTTAATAAAGATGGTCTTGAGCTTAAAGATACAAACATATATGTTTGGGGTGAAGATCAACTATCTGTAACAAAAGTTGTTGCTAAATTTGAAGAAAATAATAGTGATCTTTTTAAAATCAAATTAGCACATATAGACGGTGAAGTTACAGATGCAAATAAAGTTAGAGCATTGTCTAAAATGCCTAGCCGTGATGAACTTATTGCAATGCTTTTGCAAGTTTGGAATGCGCCAATTCAAAATTTTACAATTGGATTAAATGCGCTTAAAGAAAAAAAAGAACAAGCAGTATAAAAAATTAGGAGAAAAATAATGGCAATTACTAAAGAAGATGTATTAGAGTTTATATCTAATCTTTCAGTTTTAGAACTTAGTGAATTAGTTAAAGAATTTGAAGAAAAATTTGGCGTTAGTGCTGCACCTGTTATGGTTGCTGGTGCTGCTGGTGCTGCTGGTGAAGCAGCTGAAGAGAAGACAGAATTTAATATTGTTCTTCTTGACTCTGGTGATAAGAAAATCAACGTTATTAAAGTTGTTAGAGCTCTTACAGGTCTTGGCCTTAAAGAAGCTAAAGATGCAGTTGAAGCAACTCCATCTGTTCTTAAAGAAGGTGTTAGTAAAGATGAAGCTGAAGCAGCTAAAAAAGAGCTTGAAGAAGCTGGTGCTAAAGTGGAGCTTAAATAATTTTAATATTTATGAAAATTCCCATAAGAGAGCCTTTGCTCTCTTATTTTAAATTTAGATGCCTTATAAAAGGCTCAATACTTTTCTTTCAAAATTACCACGAGGTAGATCAATGTTAAATAGTTTATACTCAGGAAATCGATTAAGAGTTGATTTTTCGGATGTTGTCAAAGAGATAGATGTTCCTAACTTATTACAATTGCAAAAAAAAAGCTTTGATAATTTTTTAAATTTAGATAATTCACAAACAGAAAGTGGAATAGAAAAAGTTTTTAGATCAATTTTTCCTATACATGATGCACAAAATCGTTTAAGTTTGGAATATGTTAGCTCAGAAATAGGAAAACCAAAATACACAATAAGAGAATGTATAGAGAGAGGTCTTACATACTCTGTTAATTTAAAAATGAAAATTCGTCTAATAGTTCATGAAAAAGATGAAAAAACTGGCGAAAAAATTGGTATAAAAGATATAAAAGAACAAGAAATTTTTATACGTGAAATTCCACTAATGACAGATAGAATTTCATTTATAATAAATGGTGTTGAACGTGTTGTTGTAAACCAATTGCACAGAAGCCCAGGAGTTATTTTCAAACAAGAAGAAAGTTCAACAGTTGTAAATAAATTAATATACACAGCCCAAATTATACCTGATAGAGGTTCTTGGCTGTATTTTGAATATGATACAAAAGATGTTTTATATGTAAGAATTAATAAACGTAGAAAAGTGCCTGTTACTATATTATTTAGAGCACTTGGTTATAAAAAACAAGATATAATTAAATTATTTTATCCTATACAAACTTTAAATATTAAAAATAATAAATTTTTAACCCCTTTTAATCCAGATGATTATGTAGGCAGGGTTGAATATGATATTAAAGATGAAAATGGAAATGTTGTTCATCAAGCTGGAAAAAGATTAACTAAGAAAAAAATAGATAAATTGATAGAAGATGGTCTTAAAACCGTTGAATATCCTATTGAAGGACTGATTGGTAGATATCTTGCAAGCCCTCTTGTAAATGCTGAAAGCGGAGAGGTTCTTTATGATACATTATCTCAACTTGATGAAAATAAACTTATAAAAATCGTAAATGAATACACAGAGATGGAGATAATAAATAACTCAGCCTTAGGTGTTGATGATGCAATCATTAACTCATTTATTGCTGATTCTGAAACTTTAAAACTTCTTAAGCAGTCAGAAGGTATTGATGATGAAAATGATTTATCTGCTATAAGAATTTATAAAGTTATGAGACCTGGCGAGCCTGTCGTTAAAGAGGCTGCTAAAACTTTTGTTAATGATATTTTCTTTAATCCTGAAAGGTATGATTTAACAAGTGTTGGTCGTATGAAAATGAATCATAAGCTTGGTATAGATGTTCCAGAATATGTTTCTGTTTTGACAAATGAAGATATATTAAAAACAGCTAAATATCTTATTAAAGTTAAAAACGGACAAGGCCATATAGACGACAGAGATCACCTTGGTAACCGTAGAATACGTTCAATTGGAGAATTATTAGCCAATGAACTTCATCTTGGTTTTGTTAAAATGCAAAAAGCTATTCGTGATAAATTTACAGGCCTTAGTAACAATATCGATGAAGTTATGCCTTATGATTTAATTAATCCTAAAATGATAACTGCAACTATTATGGAATTCTTTACAGGTGGACAACTTAGTCAGTTTATGGATCAAACAAACCCACTTAGCGAAGTAACACACAAAAGAAGATTGTCTGCACTTGGTGAAGGTGGTTTGGTTAAAGAGCGTGCTGGATTTGAGGTGCGTGACGTTCATCCTACACACTATGGAAGAATTTGTCCTGTTGAGACCCCAGAAGGTCAAAACATAGGTCTTATAAACACACTTTCTACTTATGCTAAGGTTAATGATCTTGGTTTTGTTGAAGCACCTTATAAAAAAGTTGTTGATGGCAAAGTGATTGATGAGATAGTTTACTTAACTGCTACACAAGAAGAAAATAATGTAATTGCTCCGGCATCAACGGCTCTTGATGAAAATGGATATATTATAGAGGATTTACTTGAAGTTAGACGAGATGGTGAGATGATGCTTGCTCGTCGCGAAGAGGTTACTCTTATAGACTTATGCTCTGGTATGATAGCTGGTGTTGCTGCTTCTTTAATTCCTTTCTTAGAACACGATGATGCTAACCGTGCTTTGATGGGTTCAAACATGCAAAGACAGGCTGTGCCTTTGTTGCAAGCTACTGCCCCTATTGTTGGTACTGGTATGGAAAGTGTTATTGCTCGTGATGCTTGGGAAAATATCAAAGCTAAACGTGGCGGTATTGTTGAAAAAGTTGATAATAAAAATATATTTATATTAGGCGAAGATGAAGCAGGTCCATTTATAGATCACTACTCTCTTGAAAAAAATCTTAGAACAAACCAAAACACTACTTTTTCTCAACATCCTATCGTAAGAAAAGGCGAAGAGATAAAAGCTGGTCAAATTATAGCCGATGGTTCTAGTATGGAACTAGGCGAACTTGCTATAGGTAAAAATGCTTTAATAGCTTTCATGCCTTGGAACGGATATAACTATGAGGATGCTATTGTTATAAACGAAAGAATGATTCGTGAAGATGCATTTACAAGTGTTCATATTTATGAAAAAGAGATAGAAGCTAGAGAGCTTAAAGATGGCGTTGAAGAGATAACAAAAGATATACCAAATATAAAAGAAGAAGATTTATTACATCTTGATGAGAGCGGAATTGTCAAGATAGGTACCGAAGTAAAACCAGGTATGATTTTAGTTGGTAAAGTTTCTCCAAAAGGTGAAGTAAAACCAACTCCAGAAGAGCGTTTATTGCGTGCTATTTTTGGAGAAAAAGCAGGACATGTTGTAAATAAATCACTTTATGCTACAGCTTCTATGGAAGGTGTTGTTGTTGATGTTAAAATTTTCACAAAAAAAGGTTATGAAAAAGACAATAGAGCAAACCAAGCTTATGAAGATGAAAAAGCTGAATTAGAAAAAGAACATCATGATAGACTTTTAATGCTTGATAGGGAAGAGATGTTAAAAGTTACATCTTTATTGTCAAAAAATCCTTTGGCTGCAGAACAAGTTGTAAACAAAAAAGAGTATAAAAAAGGTGATATTATAGATAAGGTTGAGTTTGAAAATATTAACCGTTTTACTTTAAACTCAATAGTTAAAAGTTTTTCTAAAGAAATTCAAAAACAATATGAAGAGTTAAAAAATCACTTCCAAAATGAAAAGAAAAAACTAAAAGAAGAACATGACGCTAAGATAGAAATTTTAGGCAAAGATGATATTTTGCCTAGTGGTGTTGTTAAACTTGTTAAAGTTTATATAGCTACCAAGAGAAAACTAAAAGTCGGTGATAAAATGGCTGGTCGTCACGGTAATAAAGGTATTGTTTCAAATATAGTTCCAGAAGTTGACATGCCATATCTTCCAAGTGGCCAGATTGTAGATATAGTCTTAAATCCACTTGGTGTTCCAAGCCGTATGAATATAGGTCAAATTTTAGAAAGTCACTTGGGTCTTGTTGGATATCGTTTGGGTGAGCAAATAGCTGAAATTTTTGAAGACAAAAAAGGTGAATGGGTAGCTAATTTAAGGGCTAAAATGATAGAAATAGCAAGTGTTTCTAGTCTTATGAGTGCCGAAAAAGCACTAAATGCTTTAAGTGATGAAGAACTTATTAAGTATGCTAGAGATTGGAGCAAAGGTGTTAGATTTGCTACTCCTATCTTTGAAGGTGTAAAACCAGAAGAATTTGCAAAACTTTTTGAAATGGCTAAGATTGATAGTGATGGTAAAACTGAACTTTATGATGGAAGAACTGGTTCTAAGATAAGAGAAAGAGTTAATGTTGGTTGTATGTATATGCTAAAACTTCACCATCTTGTTGATGAAAAAGTGCATGCAAGAAGTACAGGGCCTTATAGCTTGGTTACTCAGCAACCAGTTGGCGGTAAAGCACTGTTTGGTGGTCAAAGATTTGGAGAGATGGAGGTTTGGGCGCTTGAAGCTTATGGAGCAGCTCATACACTTCGTGAAATGTTAACAGTTAAATCAGATGATATAGAAGGAAGATTGTCAGCTTACAAGGCGTTGACTCGTGGTGAAAATGTTCCTGAGACAGGAATTCCTGAAACATTTTTTGTTCTTACAAATGAGTTAAAATCATTGGCACTTGATGTTGAGATATATGATAAGGATGAATCAGATGAATGAGTTAAAACCTATTGAGATAAAAGAAGAGCAAAGACCTCGTGATTTTGAGGCCTTTCAACTTCGTTTGGCTAGCCCTGAGAGAATTAAATCTTGGAGCTACGGAGAGGTAAAAAAACCAGAAACCATAAACTATAGAACTTTAAAACCTGAGCGTGATGGTCTTTTTTGT
Source organism: Campylobacter pinnipediorum subsp. pinnipediorum (assembly GCF_002021925.1). Lineage (NCBI taxonomy): Bacteria > Pseudomonadati > Campylobacterota > Epsilonproteobacteria > Campylobacterales > Campylobacteraceae > Campylobacter > Campylobacter pinnipediorum. The sequence goes on along the minus strand of NZ_CP012546.1, from coordinate 1,419,600 downwards.
GCAAAAATTTTTGGCCCTATTCGTGATTATGAGTGCCTTTGTGGAAAATACAAAAAAATGCGTTACAAAGGCATCAAGTGCGAAAAATGTGGTGTTGAAGTAACAAGTTCTAAAGTTAGAAGATCACGTATGGGTCACATAGAATTAGTAACTCCAGTTGCTCATATTTGGTATGTTAACTCTTTGCCAAGCAGAATAGGTACATTGCTTGGCATAAAAATGAAAGACTTGGAGCGTGTACTATACTATGAAGCATATATAGTTGAAACTCCAGGAGATGCTTTTTATGATAATGAAAATACAAAAAAAGTAGAAAAATATGATGTTTTAAATGAAGAGCAATATCAGCTTTTGTTGCAACGTTATGAAAATAATGGTTTTTCTGCAAGAATGGGTGGTGAAGTTATTCACGATATGCTTGCAGATCTTGATTTAACTGATATTTTATTTAACCTTAAAGCAGATATGGAAACTACAAATTCAGAGGCTAAGAAAAAAAGTATCGTAAAACGCCTAAAAGTCGTTGAAAGCTTTTTGAACTCTGGCAACCGCCCTGAATGGATGATGATAACCAATTTACCTGTTTTACCACCTGACTTAAGACCTCTTGTTAGTCTTGATGGTGGAAAATTTGCTGTATCTGATGTAAATGACTTGTATCGTAGAGTTATAAATAGAAATAGTCGTTTAAAGCGTTTAATGGAACTTGATGCACCTGAGATTATTATTAGAAATGAAAAAAGAATGCTTCAAGAAGCTGTTGATGCTTTATTTGATAATGGTCGTCGTGCAAATGCCGTAAAAGGTGCAAATAAACGCCCGCTTAAATCTCTTTCTGAAATAATTAAAGGAAAACAAGGACGTTTCCGTCAAAATCTACTTGGTAAACGTGTTGACTTTTCTGGTCGTTCAGTTATTGTTGTTGGACCAAAGTTAAGAATGGATCAGTGCGGATTGCCTAAAAAAATGGCACTTGAATTATTTAAGCCACATTTATTAGCTCGTCTTGAAGAAAAAGGATATGCTACAACTGTAAAACAAGCTAAAAAAATGATAGAAGACAAAACTAATGAAGTTTGGGAGTGCCTTGAGGAGGTTGTTAAAGACCACCCGGTTATGTTAAACCGTGCACCTACGCTACATAAATTGTCAATTCAAGCATTCCACCCTGTTTTGGTTGAAGGTAAAGCTATACAGTTGCACCCTCTTGTTTGTGCTGCATTTAATGCCGACTTTGATGGTGACCAGATGGCTGTTCACGTTCCACTTAGTCAAGAAGCTATATCAGAATGCAAAATACTTATGCTTAGTTCTATGAATATCTTGCTTCCAGCAAGTGGTAAGGCTATAACAGTTCCTTCACAGGATATGGTTTTGGGAATTTATTACCTAAGCTTGCAAAGAGATGATGTTTTGGGTGCAAATAAAATTTTTGCTAGTGTTGATGAAGTTATGATAGCGGAAGAAGCACACTCTTTAGGCTTGCATGCTAAGATAAAAACAATAGTTGATGGACGTACTATATTTACAACTGCTGGTAGACTTATACTTCGTTCTATTATACCTAACTTTGTTCCTGAAAATTTATGGAATAAGGTTATGAAGAAAAAAGATATATCAGCATTGGTTGATTATGTTTATAAAAATGGTGGATTAGAAGTTACAGCTGAGTTTTTAGATAAACTTAAAAATTTAGGTTTTAGATATGCTACAAAGGCTGGTATTTCTATATCTATTGCTGATATTATTGTTCCTGAAAATAAACAAAAACTTATAGATGAAGCTAAGAAAAAAGTTCGCGACATACAAAAACAATATGGCGGTGGTTTATTAACAGATTCTGAAAGATATAATAAAATAGTTGATATTTGGACAGATACAAATAACTCTGTTGCTAGTGAGATGATGAACCTTGTTAAAAATGACAAAGGTGGATTTAACTCAATTTATATGATGGCAGACTCCGGTGCTAGGGGTAGTGCAGCTCAGATTCGTCAGCTTGCTGGTATGCGTGGTCTTATGGCAAAACCTGATGGCTCTATTATTGAAACACCTATTGTTTCTAACTTCCGTGAAGGTCTAAATATGATGGAATACTTCATTTCTACCCACGGTGCTAGAAAAGGTCTTGCAGATACTGCACTAAAAACAGCAAATGCTGGTTATCTAACAAGAAAACTAATAGATGTTGCTCAAAATGTTAAGGTTACTATGCATGATTGTGGTACTCACGAAGGTGTTGAAATAACTGAAATAACTGAAAATGGTGAGCTTATAGAAAGCCTTGAAGAAAGAGTTCTTGGTAGAGTTTTAGCTGATGATGTTATTGACCCTATAACAAACGAAATTTTATTTAGTGAAGGTACTTTGATGGATGAAGAGAAGTCAAAAGTGCTTAGCGAATCAGGAATCAAAGCGGTTAGTATAAGAACTCCTATAACTTGTAAAGCTGGAAAAGGTGTTTGTGCTAAATGTTACGGTATAAACCTAGGTGAGGGTAAATTGGTTAAGCCAGGTGAGGCTGTCGGTATTATCTCAGCTCAGTCTATTGGTGAGCCAGGAACGCAACTTACTCTTAGAACATTCCACATAGGTGGTACTGCTTCTACTGAACAGCAAGACAGACAGATAGTAGCTCAAAAAGAGGGCTTTATAAGATATTATAATCTAAATACTTATGAAAATAATGGAAAGATTATAGTAGCTAATAGAAGAAGTGCTGCTGTGCTTTTAGTTGAGCCAAAAATAAAATCTGCCATAAGTGGTACTATAGAGATAGAAACAGCTCACGAAGATATAAACGTAACAGTTAAGAATAAAAAAGAAGAAGTTAAATACACCATAAGACGTGGCGATTTAGCTAAACCTAACGAACTTGCTGGTGTAAGTGGAAAGATAGAAGGAAAGCTTTATATTCCTTATTCTAACGGTGATGAAGTATCTGAAAATGAAAGTATAGTTGAAGTTATTAAAGAGGGATGGAATGTTCCAAATCGTATTCCTTTTGCAAGTGAACTTAAAATACAAGATGGTGAACCTGTAACACAAAAGATATTAGCTGGTGCTGAAGGAGCTATAAAATACTTTATTCTAAAAGGTGATTATCTAGATAGAGTAAAAGATATTAAAAAAGGTCAAAAAGTAGAGCAAAAAGGCTTGTTTGTAATAGTTTCTGATAAAGATGGAAGAGAGGCTGTTAGACATTATATTCCTAGAAATTCTATAATAGAACTAGATGATAATTCAAATGTGTCTACAAGCAGTGTAGTAGCCCTTCCTGATAGTAATGATAAGCTTATTATTGCCGAGTGGGATCCTTATTCTACTCCTATTATTGCTGAGGAATCAGGTGTTGTTAGTTTTGAAGATATAGAACCTGGATATAGTGTATCAGAGCAATTTGATGAAGCAACAGGTCAAAGCCGTTTAGTTGTAAATGAATATCTTCCAAGTGGTGTTAAGCCTACTATTATAGTAGCTACTAAAAATGGTGGCTTGATAAGATATCAATTAGACCCTAAAACAGCTATATTTGTTTCAGATGGGGCTAGTGTAGCTCAAGCTGATATTTTAGCGAAGACTCCAAAAGCTGTTGCTAAGTCAAAAGATATTACCGGTGGTCTTCCTCGTGTTAGTGAGTTGTTTGAGGCAAGACGTCCTAAAAATACAGCTGTTGTTGCTGAGATTGATGGTGTAGTTAGATTTGATAAACCTCTTCGTTCTAAGGAGAGAATTATTATTGAAGCTGAAGATGGGGCAAGCGCTGAATACTTGATAGACAAAACACGTCAAATTCAAGTAAGAAGTGGCGAGTTTGTTCATGCTGGTGAAAAACTAACAGATGGCCTTATATCAAGTCATGATATACTAAGAATACTTGGTGAAAAAGCATTGCACTATTATTTGATAAGTGAAATTCAGCAAGTTTATCGTAGTCAAGGTGTTGCGATAGCTGATAAACATATTGAAATAATAGTTTCTCAAATGTTGCGTCAGGTTAAGATAGTTGATAGTGGAAACACTAACTTTATAATTGGAGACCTTATCTCTAGAGCTAAGTTTAAAGAAGAAAACGAGCGTATTATGAGAATGGGTGGAGAGCCTGCTATCGCAGAACCTGTATTGCTTGGTGTTACTAGGGCGGCCATTGGAAGTGATAGTGTTATATCTGCTGCTTCTTTCCAAGAAACCACAAAGGTACTGACAGAGGCCTCTATTGCAGCTAAATTTGATTATTTAGAAGATCTAAAAGAAAACGTTATACTTGGTCGTATGATTCCTGTTGGAACAGGTTTATACAAAGACTATAATGTAAAAATAAAAGCTCTTTAATTTTTTAGCCAACTCTTTTTTTGAGTTGGCTTTTTAAACCACAATTTATGATCTATGATGTAAAATATAAAAAAATAATTTTACATTTGGATCTTTTATGTTTGGTATAGATTTTTCCCCTTTTTATGTATCGTTAAAACTCTCTTTGATTACTACTTTTATTTTATTTGTAGTAGTTACACCTTTGGCATATTTTTTTGCAAGAGTTGATTTTAGATTTAAACCATTTTTTGAATCTCTTGTTTCGCTTCCTTTGGTATTACCACCTAGTGTGCTTGGGTTTTATCTATTGCTTTTTTTATCTCCATATTCTACTTTTGGAAAATTTATAGAAAGCACTTTTGATATTCGCTTAGTTTTTAATTTTTATGGTTTGGTTGTTGCTAGTTGCATTTACTCCTTGCCTTTTATGTTTTCACCACTTCAATCTGGTTTTTCAAATTTAAAAAATAATCTTTTTGAAGCAAGTTATTCTCTTGGTAAAGGTAAGCTTGCAACTCTTTTTTTTGTTGCCTTGCCAAACATAAAATCAAGTTTACTTACAGCTTTAGTTATAAGTTTTGCTCATACTATGGGCGAGTTTGGGGTTGTTTTGATGATAGGCGGAAGCATAGGAGATGAGACTAGGGTTGCTAGTATAGCGATATTTGAGTCAGTTGAAATGCTTGATTATGATAAAGCAAATATATACTCTATGTGTATGCTTGTGTTTAGTTTTAGTATTTTATTTTTGTTATACTTTTTAAATTTAAAGACAAAAAATAATTTTAAATAAAAGGAAATAATGTGATTTTAAAAGATGTAAATGGTGTATATTTTAACTTTTTAGAGTTTATAAAAACCAATGATTGTGTTGTGTTTTTGTATCCAAAAATGGGTCAAAGCGGTAAGTTTTTAGATGATGATTTGAAAAACAAAGAAGGCATGACAGGTTGCACCTTGCAAACTAAAAGCTATGAAAATTTAAAAGATGAGTTTTTGAAAAATAATTTTAATATAGTTGCTATAGGTTCGCATAGTTTTGAAAAACAAAAGGCTTTTAAACAAGAAGTTGAAGCTAGTTTTATCTTTTTAAATGATGATAAATTTATATTAGAAAAAGAGCTAGGCCTTAAAACATTTAACACAAATGATGGTAATAAATTTTATTTTAGGCAAACATTGGTCTTTAAAAACTCAAAGTTAATATATAAACATGATGTAAAAGATGCTCAAAGTGATGCATCTCAAACTCTAAAATTTATTGAGTCTTTATAAAATTTTATAATTTTGTATTTTGTTAAAAATACTATCTGATATTCTAATTTGCATACCATTAAACTCAGTATTTATCTGTTTTAATGGTATGTTTTTGTTGATCCAATAGCTTATTTTGTTGTAATAATTTATCAAATTTTCTGATTTTTTTTGTATTTCATTATCTTTAATATAATTTGGTCTTATGTAGATTTTACCCTTTTTTATTGTTTTTTCTGCTTCAAATATAGGCGAGTTATTAAAAAATATAATAGGCGATGTGAGTTCGCTAAAACCTATAAAATTATTATCTGCATATATATCAAGGTCTCCAAATATAGGCGAGTGGATGTAAAAATTTATATATCCATTTTCTTGTATAAAATCATACGGATTTTTGGTTTTTAGTATGTTTAGGTTTTTCATTATTATAAGGTCACAATCAAGTTGTGCGATAAATTCAAAAAAATAATCTTGTGTTTGATTATCCATCAAAAACTCTAATTTCAAAATCCAATCTCCTTTATTTTTTTTATAACCATATCGGAGGTTAGATTTTTCATACACTCGTGAGTTTTTATAGGGCATGCTCTTTTCATACAAGGCTGACAAGGCAAATTTAGGTGTAACAAATGCGCATTTTCATTTTTAAAAGGACTTGTTTCGTTGTATTTTGTTGGACCAAAAAGAGCTATCGTTGGTATTTTGTAATTAGCCGCTATATGCATAGGACCGCTATCGTTTGTGATAAAAAGCTTTAAAGAACTTATATATTTGCAAAGTTCTTGTATATTTGTTTTTCCACATAAATTTTTAAAATTTATATTGTTTTTTTGTAAAATTTCAGCTATTTCATCACAAATTTTTGATTCATTTTTTGAACCAAATATTAAAAACTCATAACCATTATTCATTTTTATTGCAACTTCTGCAAAGTATTCAGGATACCATTTTTTAGCACTTCCATATGTGGCACCAGGGTTTATTCCGATAAAGTTTTTTGTAACTTCTTTGTTTATTGGTATATATAAGTCATCTTTTATTTTTTCTAGGTTTAAGGCATTTTTTGCAAAATTTAGATATTTTTTTGCTTGATGAATGCTTGTTTTTGTCTTTTTAAATTGTATTTTTTTATTTGCTTTGATAAATTTAAGCAACATAAAGCTTGCAAACGAGCTTCTAAAACTAATTCCAAGATCAAATTTATCCATTTTTTTACAAATCTTAAAAAGATAAAGCCATCTAAAGCTATGTTTTTTGCTTTCGTCTATGATTGTAAATTCACAGTTTTTATGATATTTTAAAATTTCTGTGCTAACAAAAGAGCCAAAAAATACTATCTTGCAATCCGGAAAATTTTCTACCAAGCTTTGTATAGCAGGTGTTGCCATTATACAGTCGCCAAGCCAAGTTGGAAGTTCTATGAAAATTCTCATTTTACAATGCTTTTTATAGCCGATATAGTTTCTTTTGCATTTTTTTCTATGCTGAAATTTTTAACGAGTTCAAAAGAACTATTTTGTTCTTTTTTTAATAAGTCTTTGTCAGCCAACAGCTCATTTATAAACTTTATATTTTGGATAAAATCATCATTTTTTATAACAAATTTATCTGATAAAATTTCACTTGCTCCATTACTAGATGTGGTAAATACGGCATTTTTAAAGCTTAATGCTTCCAAAACTACATTTGAAAATGGCTCGTATTTTGTAGGAAATATAAAAATATCACTAGCTTTGTAGTATCTATCTACATCTTTTCTGGCACCCATAAAAAAGACCTTGTTTTCTAGCCCAAGTTCTTTTGATTTGCTCTTGTAATTATTTAATTTTTTATCTTTTCCTATTATTATGGCGTTGAAATTTTGATTAATTTTTGAAAGTATGTTTAAAAATACATCAACACCTTTTCTTTTAAAGCCACTTCCAACAAAGAGTATTATTGGTATATTTGTATCTATGCTTAGTTCTTTGCATATCGTTTGTTTAAACTCATCTTTGCTAAACTCATCTTGTAGTTTTACGCCATTATATATAACTTTGATTTTTTCATCTTTTATTTTATAGGTATCAATAATCTGTTTTTTGATGAAATTTGAGTTTGCTATTATAAGTTTTGAGTTTATAAAACATTTTTTTTCAAGGTATGGATATACGAAATTCAAAGGGTTTAAAAACCAAAATTTTTTACTTTTCATATACACCTTATGAACACCATCTCCAGCCCTATAAATATCAGCTGAGTCAATTCTTTCTAGGCTAAAATAAATATCATCTTTTTTTGAAGACTTTGCATATTTGTTGAAAACCAAAGCCTTTATCCAAGAGCTTATAAACTTTGGTATTTTTAGACTTTTTATCTCACAATGTATATTTTCATTTTTTAAAGCTTGTGTTAGTCTTGATAGGTAAATCTCTGCTCCACCAACTGCTTTTGGATTCATTCTTAAAAATGTTAGTTTTTTCATTTAACGATTTTATAATAAAATTAATAAAAATTTGGTTATAATCTTATTAAACCCATGCTACAATTATTGTGTTTTAATCTAATTTTAGGATAAGAATGATAAATATACTTGAGCTTGAAAGTTCCAAAGGGTTTGGTGGTCAAGAGCATAGAACCCAGCGTGTTATAAATGGATTAGATAAACAAAAATTTAAAGTTTTTTATGGTCTAAATAAAGGCTCTACTAGCTTTACAAAAGATATAGATTGTGAATTTGTTGAGTTTGATCTTAGAAAAGTTTATAATATTTTTGAGATTATCAAAATATGTCGTTTTGTTAAAAAAAACGATATTAAAATTATATCAACCCACTCAGGAAAAGATGGAATAATAGGCTCTATAGTTGGTAAAATTTGTAAAGTTAAAGTTATTAGGACAAGGCATTTACAAACTCCTATAAGTTCTGCTATGAGTTATAATTTATGCACCAAAGTCGTTGCTGTATCAAATGCTACAAAATGTAGTTTAATCAGCAAGGGTGTTAAAGAAAATTTAATAGATGTTATTTATACAGGTGTTGATACTAATAAGTTTAATCCAAATTTTAAAAAAGATATAAAAAAAGAGTTAAATTTAGCATCTGATATTATTGTTATTGGTATTGTAGCTGTATTAAGAGGTGCTAAAAATCATAAACTTTTAATAAATGCTTTTAATGAACTTAGTTTGGAAAATTGTGCTTTAGTTATAGTTGGCGATGGACCACAAGAAGATCATTTAAAAGAGATAACAAAAGACAGTAAAAATATCTTTATGCTTGGAAATAGGACAGATGTTGTTGATTTTATGGGTAGTTTTGATATTTTTGTTTTACCTTCTAAGATGGAGGCTCTTGGCACTGTTTTGTTAGAAGCCGGAAGTTGTGCTGTGCCTTGTATAGGAAGTAATGTCGGTGGTATTGTAGAGGCTATTTTGGATAATAAAACAGGGTTTATATTTAACTTAGATAATAAAGAAGAGCTTAAAAATGCAATATTTAAATTAGTGCAAGACAAGGGGCTAAGATATAAATTTGGCAAAAACGCAAGAGAATATGTCGATAATAATTTTTCAATAGAACAAATGGTTAAGAAAACGGAGATTTTATATGAAACTATCTGAAAGGCTTTTAAAATTTATTTTAAAAAAAAAGAGTGTTGTAAAAACAGATTTGGTAAAAGAGTCTTTTAAGACAGTTTGTTTTTTTAGCAATACAGCTATAGGAGATACGCTTTTTAATACTCCTGTTTTTAGGGTTTTTAAACAACATTATCCTAATGTAAAAACTATAGCTTTATTAAATCCAAAAAATGCAAAGCTTTTTGAGAATGATCCCAATTTGGATGAAATTATTTTATATAATGGTCGTTGGAATAGTTTTTTAAAAACAAGAAATATCCTAAAATCTAAAAAAATAGATATAGCATTTTTACTTCATTCAAATGAACCGCAAGCTACACCTTTAGCTTTTTTAAGCGGTATAAAATATATTTTTAAATTGCCAAATGATAGAAATGATTTTAATTTTTTGCATTCAAATAATCCTTCTAGTTATATACCTGATGGATATGTTGTTCTAACTAGACTTAGGTATCTTAATTTTGTTGGGGTTAGTAGTAGTGATACTAGAATGAGTCTTTATTTAAATAACGATGATATAAAAAAAGCAGAAATTGTATTGAATAAAAAAACAAATGAGAAAATAATTGGTTTTCAGATGGGTGCTAATTCAAAATCAAGAATGTGGACACTTGAAAGATGGCATAAACTTGCAAATATGATACTTTTAAAAGAAAATACTAGGTTAGTCTTAATAGGTAGTCCAAGTGAAATGGAACTCACAAATTCATTGGAGAAAAAGATAAATAGTGGTAGGGTTTTAAATGTGGCTGGCAAATTTAGCATAACTGAAGCTGCTGCTATTATTGGTGAATTTGATGTTTTAGTTACCCCAGATACTGGCCCTTTACATATAGCTGCTGCGTTAAAAACTCCTGTTTTAGGATTATTTGGTGTTGCAAGCCCAGAATCATCAATGCCAGATTTTGATACAGAATTACATCAATTTATAAAAGTAGATTTTGTAGCAGATGAAACTTATTCAAAACATAAAGATTATAGTGAATTGATGGGAAAAATAACAGAAACTAATGTTTATAATAAACTGAAAAAGGTTGTTGATGTTTTGTAGGTATTGTCAAAAAAATATTTTATTTTTTTTAATAAGTTTTAATTTTTTTCAAGACTTAGATTCTTTTATGTATTAGCATGATTTAAAAATTATAAAAAACATTAAAATAAAATATATTGTATATAAAGTTAATGTCGATTGTACTTTTTTATAACAAAATCTAATTTTGTATATTAAATAAGAGCCTAATAAAGATATATAAAATTAATGTAGATAATTAATATATTAAGTTGCTAAAAAATACAAGAGAGTATTTTTTGTGATAATTTTTTTAACATGATAAATGGCTCAAAGAGAAACGGAGATTTTATATGAAAGTTGCTTTATTTTTTCGCTCAAATTCTTATGGTGGTTCTGTTAGAGTTGCTAGGTTTATATATGATATTTTGTTATCAGAAGGTTTTAATGTAATATTGTATGCAACATCTTCTAAGCTTTGTAATAATGGTTATTTTAATAATATCCCGCATAAACACATTAAAATTCCAAGATTCAATAGGGATTGGTTTTATATACAAAGAATTAAATATTTTAAAAAACTGGTCTTAGAAACAAATGCTGAGTTGATAATAACAACTGTAAACTTAAATCAACCAATGCTTTCTATTGTGGCTGGATATATGAATATAAAGATTATTATTTCAGAACATGGTAACCATACAGGAGTTACAAGTCTAAAAAAGAAGATATTAAGATATTTGGCATATAAAAAAGCAAGTATGGTTACTTTTTTAACGAACTTTGATATGGATTATTTTAATAAATTGCAAAACAAAAGACTTGTAAGAAATCCTATGTGTATTGAAAGTTTTAATAAAAATATAAAAAAAGAAAATATTATACTGTTCCCAAATAGAATAGACAAAAATAAAAGGCTTATTTTCTTGCTTAAAGCATTTTCTTATATCGACAGAAATATAAGAGACAAGTATAGTATAATTGTTTGTGGTGATGGGGATGAAAAATTAAAACAAGAAAGTGTTTTATATGCAAAAGAAAATAATATTAACTTGCAAATTTTAGGATTTGTTTCAAATATATCAGAGTATTATGCAAAATCAAAAATAGTAGCGCTTACATCTTTAAGTGAAGGCTTGCCAAATATATTAATAGAAAGTATATTTTTTAATTGTGCTAGAATCTCAGTTGATTGTATTTCTGGACCAAATGAACTTATAAAAGATGGTTATGATGGTTTTTTAAGCGAACTAAATGATATAGTTGGTTTTTCAAAAAAACTTAGTATGCTTATGCAAGATGATAGTGTGATTGATAAATTTTGCAATAATGCACTAGACAGAAAAGGCGAATTTGCTCCAGAAAATATACAAAAAATTTGGATTGAAATTATTAACAAGGTTTTGAATTGAAAACACTTTTGTTTATAAGTGACAAAGATGAGAAATTTAATCATAGTTTTATACAAAATGTTATAAACGGTTATCTAAAAAATTATTTTCATGTGTATATTGTTTATTTTACTGATACTTGCAAGCTTGTTAATAATGATATTTATATATTAAAAAAAGATAGAAGTAAGGTTTTGGAAATCATAAATGATAAATTTTTAAATCTCAATGATGTTGATTTTGTGATAGTTAGGAATTTTTTGGATGTTTTAAAAAATTCAGTAAAACTAAAGTCCAAATTCGGATTTAAATTGTATTTTCAGTTGAGTTTTCCTCATTTTTATAGACCTTATCATGAAGCAAAGATAAAAAACAAAAATGTTCTTTTTAAATTTATAAAATATAAAATTAACTTATTTTTATATAGAAAATTTATAAATAAGTGCGATGGGTTTTTCCCTATATCAAATTTAATGGTAGATGAATTTTTTAAAGGCATTAAAACAAAAGTTTTGGCACTGCCTATGGGCTTAAATGAAGAAGATACAAAACACACCAAGAAAAACAAACAAGGTGTAAAAAAGTTTATTTATATTGGAGCTGTTGATATAAATAGAAATTTAGAATATTTCTTTAATGAGTTTTCAAAAGCAAAAAGCGATTTTATTTTTGAAATTTACACTAAAGACTACGAATATACTAAGAAAATATTACCAAATGACAATCGTTTTTTATTACATCATTCTGTTGAAAAAAATCGTATTTTTGAGATTATGCAAGATTTTGATATAGGTTGTTTCTATGTTCCTATAAATAAACTTTATAATCTTTGTTCGCCTACTAAGGTAATGGACTATTATGCTTGTGGCTTGGTTAGCTTTAGTTCAAAAGTAAATGAATGTAATGAACTTTTTGATAAAAATAGCATGTTTTTTGTAGATAAAAATATAGCCGAAACTGTTGATGCGATATGTGGTGTGGATAGACAAGAGTTAAATAACATGAGTATCTTAGGGCTTGATTCTCTTTTAAGAAATAGAAACTATAAAATAATAGCCGACGAATTAGCTAATTTTATAAAAAACTAAAATAGTTTATAAAGTTATTAAGATATTATAATTTGCAAAAAAATATGTTTATTTGATAAAATAAATAGACTTTTTTCAAGAAGACCAAAAAAAGAATTATTATAAACACAAAAGGCTTATATTGAGTGTAGTAGTTTTAATGTATCATCATATTTTACCAAAGGCTGGATTTATATCTAGTAGTATGGAACAGTTTAAAAGCCAGATGAGCTTTTTAGCAAAAAATGGATATAAAACCTTAACATCAGATGAGTTTTTTGATTATAAAAATGGCTTGATAGATTTACCTAAAAAATCAGTTTTTATAACATTTGATGATGGCTGGAGAAATAACTATTATTATGCTTATCCTATCTTAAAAGAACTAGGTCTTAAAGCTACGATTTTTTTAGTTACTTCATGGATAGAAAAAGCAAGTGAACAAAACTCTATACAAAAAGCGGAGTTTTTGCCACTTCAGCACAATGAAGCTAAAAAAACTGCTCCTACAAATCCAGCTGGACTTTTTTTAAATTGGGATGAAATTTACAAGATGAAAGATGTATTTGACTTTCATTCGCATACAGACGGGCATACAGATGGATATTTTGGAGATTTGCCGTTTGAGCAAGACCTTGCTCAATGTAAAAATATTATAAAAACTAGACTTGGCTTTGATGACAAACAGCTTTGTTGGCCAAGAGGAAAATATAATAACCAAAAGCTTCAAACAGCAAAAGATATAGGCTATGAAATGTTTTATACAACAAAAAGAGGTATGAATTTAAATGATGGATTTTTAGATGAAATTAAAAGAATAGCTGTTAAAAATAGCTCTTTTTGGCTTGCAAAAACTATGTTCATATATCAAAATAAGATTATTTTTGATTTATATTCAAAGATTAAAAAGTAACTTGGTTTTTTGTATTTGATAATATTGTATTTTTTATGTCATTGATATTAAAATCCATAAGGCAGTTACTAATTTTACTTCCATCACATCCATCTTGCCCACAAGGGGAACATTTCCAATTTTTTTGAAAAACATGATGTTTGCCCATTTTTTGATTTCCATTTATATTTTTGTATTGATTTTGCATTAAATTATTATCCCATGGGCCCCATTCAAAAACCCCACTAGGACCAAAAAACGCTATAACTGGTGTATCATTGGCGGCTGCTATATGCATTATAGCCGTATCAACACCTATAAAAAGCAATGATTTTTTATTAAGAGCTGCTACTTGTTTTAGGCTTAACTTACCGCTTAAATTTATTGGACTGCTTTTGCATATATTGATTACAGATTTTACTTTGTTTTTTTCTATCTCGTTATTATCTGCTGTGATTACAACCTTTGTTTTTATATCGTTTTCACAAAAATCTATAATCTTTGCCATGATTTCATCTTTGATGCATTTAAATATCCATCTACTGGTTAGATGAACATGTATAAATTTTTCTGGTAAATTTAAATGGCTTATAATGTTTTTGTCAAAAAAAATTTCTACTTTTTTGTGTATAGGTTTTAAATTCAGAGCATTTAGAATTTCTAAATTTCTATCAATAGTATGTGTATTCCATTTTGATTTTAATACTTTATCGGTTATTAGTTTATTTATAGATTTATTTTTGCCTTCAAAGCCAATTATTTTTTTTATTTTTGCATATTTTGCGATTATAATACCTCTGTCTCCAGTTGTTGTTTGTATGGCTATATCGTATTTTTCTTTTTTGATAGCCTTTATAAATCTAAGTTCAGTAAGTATTCTTTTAAAGATTCTATTGCTTTTAGCAACTTGTCTGTCATAGATGTGTATTTTGTTTATATTTGGATTATCTTGTAAAACAGCTTCACATCCTTTATTTAATGCAAAGTCTATTTGTGCATCAGGAAAATGGTGTTTTAGGTTTGATAAAAGCGGTGTTGTTAATAAAACATCCCCTATGTTTCTAAATTTCATTACTAGTATTTTCATTTTATGTATTTCCAAAAAGTGTATTGTGAATAAAGTTTTGCTACAACATATCCACGCCAACCAGCCATAAATCCGCCTTTTACAACAAAAAGCTTAAAAAATGTCCAAGTAGGATTTATTATTGCTTTTAACCTATTTTTCTTAGCTCCAAGAGTTGAATATCTGTTTTGTTTATTTATAAACTGCTCTATACTCTCATAGGCATAATGTAAAAAATGATTTTTTAAAACCCCAAATTTATTTGCGTCATCAAACAAAACAACACTTTCGTGAACTTCTTTATCGTTAAAATTAGCATGATTTTTATTAAAAAATCTCACGCTATTATCAGGATAAAGCCCCATTTGTTTTATGGGTTTGCCAAAAAAATAATTAAGCCTAGCTACTTTGTAAGCAAAGAACTTTGGATTTTGCAATATATCTTTGATTTCAGCTTCTAGCTCTTTTGTAAATATCTCATCACTATCAAGCACAAAAACCCACTCATTTTTGGCTTGATTTACTCCAAATGATTTTTGTTTGCCAAATCCAAGCCATTTCTGAAAGATAAATTTGGTATTTTTAAACTCACTACATATTTGTTTTGTTTTATCAGTTGAGCCGTTGTCTATTATCACGACTTCATCTGCAAACTCAATGCTTTTAAGAGCTTTTTTCAGGTATTTTTCGCTATTAAAAGTTAGCATTACAATGCTAATTTTCATATCTATCCTCATAAAAATGCTTAAATCTTTTATGAAACCAAAAATACTCATCTGGGTTTTGTCTTATAAAATATTCTGTTATGTCAGCTTGTTTTTGTGTCATTTGTAGTATTGCTTCATGTTTTTTCATGTTTTGATAATCATTTGGGTCTATTGGTTCAAAAAAACAAATTTCGTTTTTGTTTTCATTTAATTTATGAATCAAAGTTGGTATAATTATTGAATTTGTTTTTTCTGCAATTACACTTGCTGATGGAGTATGTAAAGCTCTTTTGTTAAAAAAGCTTACTTCAATTCCTTCTTTTTTTGCTGTATTTTGATCTACTAATATTCCAATCATTCTTCCATCTTTTATTGATTTTAATATTTGTTTTACCCCGTCTTTTTTGTCTATCAACTCAAGATTAAATTGTGTTCTATTTTTTTGTAAAATTTTTTGCATAGCACTACTATCTAATTTTCTTCCTATAACACTTCCTTTTCCAAATTTTGCAGCTATTGCTAAAGGTATAAGCTCCCATTCACCACAATGAGCGCTTTGTATTATTATGCTTCTTTTGTCTTTTATGGCTTCTGTTAAGAAATTTTCGTTTTTAAATACAACTCTATTTAAAATTTTTTCTTTTGTTGAATCTTGGTTCTTTATAAAATTTATTCCTAAAAAATTTGCAAAATTTATATATACTTTATTTGCTATATTTAGTTTTTGTTCATATGTAAGGCTATCTTCAAAAGCTAAATCAAGATTTGTCATAACGACTTTAAATCTTTTTTTGTTTGTTTTCATATATGCAAAGGCTATAAATTTCATAAAAATATCATGTATAAATGATGGAGTTATGGCTATTAAAGTTTTTAAAAAATAAAAACCAAATATGTAAACTTTATCCATTTAATATCCTTTTTGCGAAATTTGCAACTGTTTCAGGGAGTATCTCTTTTATGCAAAAGTCGTTTTTATTAATACTTCTTGCATCAGGTTGTTTTCCCATATCTACTACCAAATTCACTTTTGTTCTAAATGCATTTCTTTTACTTGGCCTATTTCCAAAAAGAGTGATTGAGGGAGTATTTATTGCCCATGCGATATGAGTTAAACCGCTATCATTTCCTATCACTAAATCAGCCTGTGATATAGCTTTTATCATCTCTTTTAGATTTTTTCTTTCTAGCAGTTTTGCGTGTGTATTTTTTGTTAGATTTTCGGCGGATTTTAACTCTTTGTCGTTTGCGTGAGTTATGTAAATTTCATACTCTTTTAATAGGTTTATAACATCTTTAAATTTATCATAACACTTGCTATCTTCACTCGCAAAAGGGGCTATGATTATTGTATTTTTGCTGTTTTTTTCTTTTGAGTCTATACCAAAACAAGGATTTTTGTTTATTATCTCATTTTTATCAAATTTAAAACCAAGAGCAAAAGATGCAAGCGATAAATTTCTTATTATGATATTTTGATTATAGTCAATTTTGAGTTTGTGTGTATAAAACAATGAAGCTATGTTTTCTTTTACACTATCTATACCAAAACCATATATATTTTTTCCTATTATTCTTGATACTATAGCTGATTTTAAAAGCCCTTGCATATCTATAACTACATCAAAATTATCTAAATTTTTCAAGATTTTATAGCAACTTAGTATTTTTTTATCTTTTAGTGGTATTTCAACAAGCTCATCTATCAATGAATGATCCCTTAAGATATCTGCAAAACGTTCATCTACTATCCATGTTATATGTGAGTTTGGTATATGTTTTTTTATAAATTGTAAAACTATAACTGAATGCACTATATCACCAAGTGCGGAAAGTTTTACTATAGCTATTTTGTTTTTATTTTTCATTATCTACTTTAAATTGAAATTTTGATATCATTTTATAAAAAAATGTCTAAAAAAGGCTTAAAATGGCAAAAAATTGTATTTGTGTGTTTGATTGTGAGACTATTCCTGATGTAGATTTATTAAGGCGAGTTTATGGCTTTGATGGTGATGATATGGATGTAAGCTTGCAAGCATTTGAGTATCAAAAAAGTATAAGCGGTAGCGAGTTTTTGCCGGTTATGTTTCATAAAGTTGTGGCTATCTCTGCTGTTATAGCTGATGAGTATGGTAAATTTGAGCGAGTTAATACTATGGAAGGCGAAGATGAGAGGGATATACTTTCTAAGTTTATAAACTTTATAAATAGACTAAATCCACGCCTTGTTAGCTTTAATGGAAGAGGGTTTGATTTGCCTATGATAATGACTAGGGCGATGAGGTATAATTTAACCGCAAATGCTTATTATGAAACCGATAATAAAGAGCTTAATAAAAATAAATGGGAAAATTATCGTTCAAGATATGATGCTAGATTTCATCTTGATTTACTTGATCATATTAGTGATTTTGGTGCAGTGAGAGGGCTTAAGCTTGATCTGCTTTGTGCGAGTTTAAATCTACCGGGAAAATATGATGTTCATGGAGATCAAGTCTTACAGCTTTATTATGAAAATGAAATTTTTAAAATAAACGAATATTGTGAATCGGATGTTTTAAATACATATTGGCTATTTTTGAAATTTGAACTTTTACAAGGACATGTAACGCTTGATGATTATGCTCATTTTTTAAACACTATGAGTAATTTTTTAAACACTAATTGCAAAAATAAAAACTATACGGATATTTTTTGTGATTTTATATCTCAAGAACTTTATAGATTGCAAAATAAAGATGGTTATAAATATATAAGCAAGATAAATAAAACAGCTTTTGATGAGGATATCCAAAGAGTTTCACTTGAAAATTTAGATGAGCATATGGCTAAAAATGGACTTGAAAATGTATTAAAAAAAGCCAGTGAGTTAAAACCATCTAATGCGAAGATAAAAATAGATGAGCAAATTCCTGAGATAAACTTAGATGATGAGTAGATAAATTAGCCATTTAAATGGCTAATTTATTAGTTGTTTCCAAATAACCAACGAAAATACCATAAATAATACCACCATTTTTTGTTTTTAGGACTAGGTATATTTTTTCTATATTGTTCGCTTAAAATTGTCCATGTAAAATTAAGAAAAATTCTAGAATGCCCATATTCTGCCCCAAAATTTCTATTTTCCATTTTCTTTCTAAGATCTACTGGTGTATTGTATGATAAATCTCTTTTTAAAGTATGATAAGATTTTTCTCTATTTACATTATCTTTTAAATCAGTATTGTTATCTCTAGTTGAGCAAAGATATTTTTTAGGGAGGTATGATTGTTTTGAGCCATGTGCTTTATGAAATTTTACAAATCTAAAATCTTCACTTCCATAATGCCCTGCAAATTCTTCATCATATCCGTAAAACCTCATAAATCTAGCTCTGCTCATAAAAAATAAATTAGCATGTCCTTTTCTTATTTTGCCATCATTGTTGGCAGAAGTTCTATAAATTTTATATATATTTCTCCCTAAAGGTCTTTTATTTGCCATATACCAAAGGGTGTTTTCGTGTATATAGTGATCCAAATCTAACATTACAATCTTATCGCTTCTTGCATATGTGGCCCCTAGATTTCTGGCGCCTGCTTGGTTCCATTGTATGTCTTCGTTTATTTTAAGCCATCTTATATTTAAATCAAACTCTGGTATTTCGTATTGTATTGGCGATCCATCATCTACTATGATAAACTCAATTTGATCTAGTAAATCTGGTGAATATTGTTCATATTTTCTAAGTAAAGATATTACAGAGTCTATATTTTCTTGATTGCAATAAAAATGGGTTATGTAGCTTAATTTTATATGAGAAGCATCTAGCTGATGTCTGTTTGGGTAGTTTTTGTTTATTCTTGATATCTCTTTTTGTTGATTAAATGCAGGCATGTTTTTCCTAAATTTTTTATTTTAAATATCTTAATTTACACATAATAGCATATTTAAATTTTGTAAAAAATAAATTTATATTTTTATTAAAACACTATCTTGTAAAT
Source organism: Campylobacter pinnipediorum subsp. pinnipediorum (assembly GCF_002021925.1). Lineage (NCBI taxonomy): Bacteria > Pseudomonadati > Campylobacterota > Epsilonproteobacteria > Campylobacterales > Campylobacteraceae > Campylobacter > Campylobacter pinnipediorum. Next base: position 1,400,287 of record NZ_CP012546.1, on the reverse strand, counting down.
CAAAAATGCACTCATAAATAGATATAGTCCTAAGAAATATTTTTTTAAGAGTTTTTTATCAATTTTATTTGAAGCTCTTGTTCCAAAAAATACACCAACGATAGACCCAAGACCTATCAAAATTCCATCCAAATATGCAATGTATCCGTGGTATGCAAATGATAAAAATCCAGAAAATGAGCTAAATATAACAAAAAAGAGACCCATTGAAGATGCTTTTTTGATATCAAGCCCTAAAAATCCAACAAGTATCGGTGTAATAAATACAGATCCACCTATGCCAACACTAATGGCAAGAGCCCCAACTCCAATACCTATGGCAAATAAAATAGCTTTTGATATTATTAGTTTTTTTGCTTGTTTTGGATTATAATAAAGTTTTATTATTGAAATAATAAATATTGAAAGTAAGGCTAATTTTAGCACAATATCCGGAGTTATAGACACTATATATCCACTAAAACTAGCACCAACGGCACCACCAAGTCCTAAAAATACACCATTGTCTAATTTTAAATTTCCATCTTTGTAATTAAAATAAGAGCCAAAAACTGAACTAAAAAGCATTTGAAAAATACTTACACCAATTGCTGCTTTCATGTCAAAACCAAGCATTAACATAGTCGGAACTATAATAGCCCCGCCACCTATGCCAAAAAAACCAGCGATGAAGCCTATAAAAACTCCAAAAATAAGCAAAAACAATAGCATGATTTGTCCTATAGTTGTTTTTTTATTAAATTTTATCATAAAATGGTATTGGTAAAATTAAAATTTAAAAAAACAAAAGCTTTTTTATTTTTAAAGTATAAAAAACTTTAATAAATTTCGCACTAAAAATATAAAAACATACTAAAAATAAACAAATGGCTTATTTTAGTTTTATAACGATTTTATGAAAACAAAAGTATAATAAACACCAAGTAAATTTCAAGGGAAAATTAATGAAATCGGTTATAGATGATGCTGTAAATTATCTTTGTGTTCAAACATTGGGATTTGATGTCAAAAGTGCAAAATCACTAGGAAAAGGCTTTTATGGAGCTAGTATACCTTTGTATAAAGATGATACAGAGTTTAATTTTTATCTTTTTTTCAAAAAAGACACACTAAAAAATTTTGCTAATGCTTTTTTTGGTCAAGATGATGTTGTTGAAGCTGATTTTGATGATTTGTCAAAAGAGATATCAAATCAAATAATTGGCAGGGTAAAAGTTGTTTTAAATAATTCAAATGATAAATCACAATACAAGCTTGGAACACCTGAGTTTTTAGGTGAAGTTAAAAACTTTAATATAAAATTAGATGATAAAATAATATATAAAATGAAAAATAGAACATTTCAAATAGGATATAAAAAAGTATGACTGAAGATAATGAAGTTGTAGAAATATTTGAAAATTTAGGACTTTTTAAAAGCTATGATGAGCTTATGGATATAAGTGTTGATTTTATAGCAGAACTTGGCACTACAACTATAAGTATAAATGAGCTTTTGAAATTTGAGCCAGGCTCTGTCATAGACTTAGAAAAACCAGCCGGAGAGAGTGTCGAGCTTTATATAAACAATAGAATATTTGGCAAAGGCGAAGTTATGGTGTATGAAAAAAACCTAGCCATTCGTATAAATGAGATACTAGATTCTAAATCCGTGATACAATATTTTAAAAAAGAGCTTTTATGAGATTTTTACTTTTATTTTTACTTTTATTATCAAACATCAATGCCGTAAATTTGCTTACATATAATGTTTACGAAAGAACCGATAGGGTTGATATCATGCTTAGCTTTGATGCTCCGTATGAGGGTAACATATTTCAAAAAAGAGATAAAGATTATACATCTTTGGTCTTAAATTTGCTTAATTTTGAAGAAAACATAAATAAAATTTTAAAATCAGATATAGTTCAAGAATTTGATTTTGAACCAAGACAAAGTTCTTTGATATTAAAGCTAAAATCAAAAGAGCCAATACTTGTAAATGCATCAAAAACAACAGATGGCTTTGGTCTTAGAATAAGGGCTAGCTTGAAAAATACACCAGAAAAATTGGCAAATATCCCAAAAGCTAGTATTATGGTTGGACAAAAGACAAAAGAAGATGATGGATTGCTTGATAGTAGGTATTTTTTAGTTGTAGGTGTTTTGCTATTATTGTTGGTATTTTTATTTTTAGTAAAAAAAGTTTTATTAACAAAAGATGGAAAAGTAAAAAATACAAATAGTATGTCGTGGCTTATAAAAGGCAATAATGCAAAGATAAATATAATATATGAAAAATATATAGATAGACAAAATAAGGTTGTTTTGTTTAGTTATGAAGAAAAAAAATATCTTGTTTTGGTTGGTTCTACAAATGTTTTGCTTGATAGCTTTGGAGAAGAAAAAATACAATCACAAGAGGACTTTGCTGTGTTTTTTGAAGAGAATAAAAAGAAGCTAGGTAATTTTTTACAAGATAGACAAAATAGTTTAAATAGCTATAAAGATAAGCTTAGTCAAGATTCATTTTAATTTTTTATGTCCATAAAATAGAAATTTCTTCATTGAAAATATCTGATTTTTTGGGCATAATTTTTATCTCTTTGAGCTCTATATTTTTGATATCATTTTGAGCTTTTAAGTTTGAAATTTCTTCTTGCATTGTTTGAGATAGTTCATCTAGTTTAGTGTTTATATCATCTATTAAATCTTGCAACATTTCTACATCGTTTTTTTCTTTTATGACCTTACTTGCTTTTCTCACTCCACTTGCTATCGTTCTTGGATTTTTTGTTTTAGAGCCAAAAAATGCACCAATAATGCTCGTTCCTATATTTATAATAGCATCTAATTTACTAGATGTAAGGTCGTTTTCTTCTTTTTCTAATTGATAGTTTACTTTTTGAAGTTTTTGTAATAATTTGCTTTCTTCTTTTTTAAACTTATCCATAATATCTTGTGTTTTTTCTTCAAGTAATTCATTGCAAATATCTTGCACTCTTAGACAAAATTCCTCTTTACTTTCATCTAATTTTGATGTTATGCCAAGGGCCGATAATATCGTTAAACTTTCATTTTGGTATATAAAATTTTTAAAATCTTTTTTTAATTCATTTGTGTTTTTTATGTTTAAAATAAAATCAGGAATTGGCTTAAATTTTGGATTTTTACTTGGCTGTAATTGAATTATTTTTTTATTTTTTATAGCTTTATCCCAATTTACACTGGTATCGGATTTGTCTAATTGTATTATGAAGGTTAATTTTTTTGTTGTATCTATGCCAAGTTTTTGATTGTAAAATTTAACATCAGCAGTGGCTAATAAATTTCCACTTAATTCATCATTGTTGCTAGCAAATATTTGTGTTATATTGCTAGAAAATAGCGGTTTTGAATGGCTAAAATTATCGTTTGATTGTTTATCTTTTGACTTTTTATCCTTCATTAGTGTAGATATATGTTCTTTGGAAAGAGGACCTTTTAGATAGCTTAAAGCCCAGCGAGTTTTTATAAGGCGAAGCTCGCTTTCGTTGATATTTTTAATCAAAAAATGTCTTTTTTCTAAATTTGATATCGTGTTTTCAAGCTCTTTGTTGGTTATATCAGATATTCCACTTAGCCCTGATATAACCTTTTGTTTATCTTGTTCGGTCTGAAGTCTTCCTATAAACCAAGTTCCTATATTGCTTAATCCTCTATAATCAAGATCTACCGGATTTTGTGTGCTTAATATACATCCTATACCAAAGGCTCTTGCTTGTTTTAGCAAAAGAAGCATTGGTTGTTTTGATGGAGGATTTGCATTTGGAGGAAAAAATCCAAAAATTTCATCCATATATAAAATAGCTCTTAATGAGTTTGTTCCATTTGTACTTCTCATCCAGGTTACTATTTTATTAAGCAAGATTGTTACAAAAAACATTCTTTCGCTATCGTTTAGGTGTGATATTGTGAAGATATTACATTTTGCTTTTTTGTCTTTATTAAAAAGCAATTTACTTATATCTAAATCTTCCCCTTGTGTGTATGCTTTAAAATTATTGCTAGATATTAAAGTGTTTAGTTTTAAACCTAGCTTCATTCTCTCATCACTTGGATAAAATTGTTCTAAACTAAAAACACCTATTTTGTTAAATGGGGGATTTAGTATAGACAAAATTAGTTCTTGTATGTTTATACTTTCATTTTTGCTAAATTTATGAGTAAAAATATTTGATATAAGTATATGTTCTTTTGAAGTTTCATCCACATTTACATTTAAAAGTGATAATATTGAGCTTGTTATTGAGCTTATGTAAGAGTTTAAAAGTTCATCATCATCGGTATTCGGAGCTTCAAAATTTCCAAGCAAAGCTATGCTTACTCCGGCATTGCTTTTTGGTGTGTATATCGTAAAATCAGCACTTTCTTTAAGTAATTTTATCCTTGAGATATCTTGAAAGCTTGAATTTAAGCCATCACCCCATCTTTTGCTTAATTTTTCAGACAACTCTTCTTTGCTTAAATTTTCATTATTTGCTTCAGTCTCATCTATATATGGTAAAAAATCATTTCTGTTTAGATTTTCAAATGATAGACATAAGTTTGTCATATCACCTTTTGGGTCTATTATGATAGACGGGATATTATCTATACAAGCCTCTTCTAAAATAGAAATTCCAAGACCGGTTTTGCCGCTTCCTGTCATTCCTATTATTGCTGCATGGGTTGTTAAGTCTTTGTTTTTATAAAAAAATGGTTTGTTGTTTTCTAAGCCAACATAAAAAAGTTTTAAGTTCTCTTGAATGTTTTTTTCTATCATATATATAGTTTTTTTAGCTCTTTTAATTCCCTGAAAATATCATCAACTCTTTTATCTATAAAATTATCCAAAGCAGGTTCTATTGTTTCGCTACTGTTTTGCATACAATATCTCATAAAACCATTATAATTCATTTGAACAACAAGCTTGAGATTTAAAGTTACATCAAAGCCTTCATCTTCATTGTCTGGCGCAAGCTTAAAAATAGCCGTTATCTCTTCACCTTGCTTGAATTTAATATCTTGTGAAGTTAAAACACTAAGACCGCCTTTTGAAATATCATACATATTACCCAAGACTTCATCTTGCGTTCCTTTTAGCAGTACTTTTGTGAATTTATTCGGAGTTACACGTTGATGCTTTCTTTTGTTAGCATTCATTACATCCATTCTTTTAAAATTACTTAGTGTAACAGTTTGAGCGGTAATGTTAAAATCTATAATATCTGCTTTTAAGTGTTTTGAGAAAAATTCATTTTGAAGTATAAAGGCATTACCTTCTTCTTTCATTGCTAAAATTTGTATAATATCAACTTGTATTGTAACACTAGAATCAGAAGTGCTTATTATGTGACCACTGTTTTTTACATTAACACCATCATATAAATTTAAGAACACAAGCTCTTTGTCTAAATCTTTCATTTTTTTAAATGTGTTTATAGGATGTTCAAAAAAAGTATCAGTACTAATTTTAAAAGTTGAGCTTGGTAAATCAAGTGTTATTCTTGCAAGCATGGATTTTTTTATAAATTCTATTCTTAATATCATCTGTTTTAAAAATGTATCCTTATCGCTTTTTTTTGAATATAAAAAAATAAAATTTATCAATACATAGTCTAAACTATATTTAAAAAGCTTATTCTCGCTACTAAATTTTTTGAAATCATTTTGCAAGGAGGACATATTTTCTTTTTCATTAATTATATTACAATACAAATCTTCAAAAAAAGCTGCAATATCATCTTTGTTTAAAGTTTTTGTATTTTGCTCGCAAAAATGCAATCCAGAATCGATAAAACTACTCTTTAGTTCATTAAATACAATTTTTTGGGTTTGAAAATATTCATCCATAAATATCATAGGGATAGTCCTTAAGGTTATTAAAGCAGTATTATAATTAAAGTTTGCTTTTAAAAATTTTAGGTTTTGTAAAAATCAAAAATGTAGTGATATAACGGATGTTTTTTAGCGGAAGAGTAAAATCTCCCCCACATTTAAAAATTATAGCTTGTTAGCGTTTTTGTCAAGATAGTCTGCAACACCATCTGTGCTTGGTTTCATGCCAGCATCACCTTTGTTCCATCCAGCTGGGCATACTTCGCCATGCTCATTTGTAAATATCATCGTATCAACCATTCTTACCATTTCATCTATATTTCTACCTAAAGGAAGATCGTTTACAACCGCGTGGCGAATTGTTCCATCTTTGTCTAGCAAGAATGATCCACGAAGAGCTATACCAGCATCTTCCAAAAGAACATCAAATGCTTTTGCTATTTCATGATTTCTGTCAGCCACTATAGGGAAGCGAACTTGGCCTATACCGCCTTTGTTTACCGGTGTTTCTTTCCAAGCAAAGTGAGAAAATTCATTGTCTGTGCTTACAGCAATTACCTCTATACCACGAGATTTAAACTCATCATATCTTTTATCAAAAGCTATTATTTCGCTTGGACAAACAAATGTAAAGTCCATAGGGTAGAAAAATACTACAGCGCCTTTTTCGCCTATATTTTTATAAAGATTAAAATCTCCAACTATTTGATTGTTTCCTAGTACAGCAGCGGCAGTAAAATCTTGTGCTTTTTTTGTTACTAACATTAATTCTCCTTGTAATAAAATTTATTAATTACGAAATTATATAGATTAAGTTTAAATAAAAACTTAATGTTAAAATATTCATGTTTTATATATTAAAACTCTATTTTTTTAAAGGAGGTAAAGACCAGCCTTTATAATAAGCCAGCATTCTAAATATTATTCCTAGTGTAAAAAGCAACACAACAAAGAAAACATTATTTAGATTTAAAATATATAACAAGTAATAACAAATTCCAACACTAAAACTAATTGTGCCGTAAAGACCAGTTGTCAAAAACCACGGAATTTCATTTAGTAAAATATCTCTTAATATACCTCCGCCGACACCATTAAAAAAAGCTATAAATGCTACTCCAAATATATTATAATCATGCTCTATAGCAACCATTGCTCCAACTATTGAAAAACAAATAACATCTATTGCATCAGCAAAAATAAATATAAATTTTTTCTCAATTTTCTCCCTGTGTCTATAAATTTTAAAGAAATTAGCAACAAAAAGCACAAATAAAACAATAAGAGTTGGTGTATAATGAGTAAAAGAGTATATGCTTTTACCAAGCATTATATCTCTTAAAATTCCTCCCCCAAGAGCTGTTAAAAATGATGCAAGAAAAGCTCCAAGCCAATCGCAATCTTTTTTTATAGCAAACAAAAACCCGCTAAGAGCCGCAGATGCTATACCTATATATTCAAAAAAAAGTATAAATTTCATAAGTTGTCTTTAAAGTTCTTATTTTATATATATTGTATGAAATATAGCCATAAAATTATATAAAAATATTTACTTTTTAACTTTTATTATATTATAATGTTAATATATATAAAATATTTGAAAATTATAAGGAGATATTTTTATGAATTTTTTTAAAACTTTTTGTGTAGTTTTATTCATATTTAACTTTTTAAATGCTGATGTAATTCAAAATCAAAACATTAAAACAGCTATTAATATTTTAAATGATTTTGCTAATTCTAAACAGAATAGTTTAAAAAAGGGTGATATAAAAGCAATAGCTATTGTTCCAAGTGTTTCAAAAATAGGTCTTTTAGCTAGTGTATCAAAAAGCGAAGGAATTTTTATAGCTAAAAATGATAATGGTGAATGGTCAAACCCATTTTTTATAAACTATACTAGTGGTGGTTTTGGTCCACAAATTGGCATAACCTCTAGCGACCTTATTATATTTTTCAAAAGCTCAAGATCTTATGATAAATTATTTACTGATAATGAGGATACAATTAGTTTAAATTTTGAAGTAGCTGCTATGGATAAGGGTATTAGAGATGGTATTTCTACCGATTTTCCTGAACTCTCAGCTTATATGCTAATAAAAGGTAATAGTAGCGGTTGGTTTATAGGTTCTAGTCTTGATGTTGCTAGAATGAGCATAAATAGGCAAAATCTAAATGATTATTATGAAAGAATGTATACATACGAAGATATATTAAATAATAGTCCAAAAGAAAGTAAATATACTTTAAAGCTAAAAGAAATTGCTAGTAAATTTTTTTAATAAAATGTATTTATGGTTTAAAATTAAACCATAAATAAAGAAGCAAATCTTTTTTTCGGGATAGGGGAGAATTGGGTCATATATTCAAATGCTTCCTCTATATCTCCATCAGTATATTGAGCTACTTGTTCTATTAGTTCATAAAGCTCTTCATCATCCAAAGAATCAAAGCTTCCATTGTTTTCTAATATTTCAAGCAAAACAGCATCTAATTCTAATTCATCATATGTCATTTTTATTACCTTTAATTAAAAAAATTGCGACACTATACCAAAACAAACTTATAATATGCTTTATTTTTAGGTTTTATTAAGTGCTATATGATAAAATTTATTAAAATTTTAATAATATAAGTTACTAAAAATATGGATAAATTTGACAAAATTTATAAAAGCTTTTCTGAATTGTTGAATGATTTAAATTATAAAAACTCATATATTAAAGAAAAAATTTTAAATATTTTATATGTCTCAAACGCTCATTTAAATGCAGTTGATATCCAAAATATTTTTAAAAAACGGTATAAAGAGCAAATTTCTTTAACAGCAATATACTCTTTTTTGAATTTTTTAACAGAATGTAATTTGGTTAATGTATATAATAAAAATAATATTAGAGAGTATGAACTGAATTTAAGCTCTCATCATGATCATTTAATTTGTGAAAAATGCAATAAAATAATTACTTTCTTTGATAAAGATATAGAAAAAAGACAACATATCGTATCCAGTAATAATAAATTTAATCTTATTGGGCATACAATGATTTTATATGGAATTTGCAAAGAATGTCAAAATATCAAAAAGTATTGATAATGATATGCAAAAAGCTTTAAGTTACATATAAGTTATAAAATAACATAATGTGCTAATGAATAAAAATCAAGGAAATATATGGATATAAATACACAAGATATACTAAAAGTTGTATCTTATTTTAAGCCTATTAGCCATACTCCTGGCAGGTTAAGAGTTAGAGTAAATCCTAAGATAAAAGAGCTTTCAAATGAGATTGATGTAAATAATTTAGATAGTATTATTAATAGAATTAATGGTATAAATAATGTTAAAATTAATAAACTAATAGGCTCTGTGACTATTGAGTATGACAAGATGGTTTTTGATAAACAAATTTGGGATGATTTGCTAAATGGAAATAATATAGAAAATATATCTGAAAAAATAAATAATATTGCAAAGGAAGTATATGCAGGATGAATTAAGTATAGCCTATGTGGCAGAAAAAAGTGCATATAAAATATATGAAAAGGTATCTGAGTATTGTGAAGTTTTTGTTCAGATAAAAAGTATTAGAGAAAATGGCTTAAAGCTATTAAGCGATTTTGCAAAATTAAATAAAATCAATTTACAATATGATGATATAGATATTGCTTTTATACCTGAAAATTTAGAAGATATTTTGATATTTGTTATAAATTATGAAAATTCACTATGTAAAACTTACGAGAGTTTGACAGATAATACAAATGATGAGCATTTAAAAGATGTGTTTTTTAGATTGTGGGCTACTTGTTCTAATGAATATATACCGACTCTAAAAGAGCTTTTAAAACATCAAATTTCTAATAAATCAACAAAAGATTTAAGTGATGAAGTTTTAAATAGTGATAATTTACAAAATATGTTTGGAAATTATCAACAAGAATTTTCACAAATAAGTTCACAACTTGAAAATATACTTTCAGGCAAAGCTGACAAGAAAGATATAATGAAAATTTTAAATAGTCCAAATTTTTCTTTTTTATCAGGTGCAGCATTAGGTGTTTTAGGTGCTAGTTTTATAGCTAAAAATATACAAGAAGATGAAAATAATAAAAAGGATTAATATGCCATTACCATTTATAGCAGGAATAGCAGCAGGAGCTTTGACAGTTCTTGCTTGGAATAAAAGAGATGAATTAACACAAAAAGCTTGCAATGAGATGCAAAAAGGTAAAGATTTGCTAGTCGAGAACATTCAAAAAAGCAAGGATAAAATAAGTGAAGTTTTATCTAATAAAGATAAAGAAAGTTCAAAAATAAAAAAGACTACAACAAGAAAAAGATCTACATCTAGTAAATCAAAAACAACAAAAGAAAATAAAGATCAGGGTGCTTGAAAATGAATAATGCAAATTTATCTAAAATATCTCAAATGTCTACAACAAGACTTCCCTTGGATCATTTTGTAAGCGGCGCATTAGCCTCTACTATAGCAACTTTGGTGTTTGAATATAGCAAGAACTCACAATTATCAAATATAGATGTAAAAAAGCTATTAAAAAATGGTGCGATAGCTGGTGTTACAGCCGCAAGTGCTATTTATACAGCAAATTCAATCGCAAAAGGTAAGTACTTAGATGCTGGATTTGGCTTGGCGGCTGGTGTTAGCGGTGCTTTACTGATAGAAAAAACATTAAAATAATTTTTAGGAGTTAAAATGAAAAATCCATATATAAACAATAATCAACAAGTTGAGCAAAATGGTATAGACAAAGCCATAAATCATGCGGCTAAAGATATATCTTTTGTTCCTAGTAATTTTAATGCGGCAGGCTTTGTAAAGGGTCTTGTTTTGGGTGGCTTGGCAGCTTATGTGCTTACAAATCCTAAGGCTCAAGAGTATATTTTTAAGGCGATTATAAAAGGTGGCTCTTTAATAAATGCTGGCATCGAAGAGTTAAAAGAGCGATTTGAAGATGTTAAGGCTGAGCTTGAAGCAGAAGAATAATGTAACTATCTTGCATAGTTGCAAAAATAGAGTTAGACTTAGAGTTAATGAGCTAAAAGAGACTAGTGACATAAGTCACATAGAGGCTAGTATCGCCGAGCTTAGCAGTGTAAATAATGTTCGCGTAAATAAATATACAAAAAGCATAGTTATAGAGTATTTATCGCAACTTGAAAAGATTATTGAGTTTGTTGGTAATTTGGATTTAAAAACAAAGCCAAAAGTTCATGGGATAAGTAAAGCTGATATTTACAAGGCTGGGGCTTCTTTAGTTGTTGAACCACTGCTTTCAAATCCAAAAGCAAAAGCGGCTGTTAGTGTTTATAGTTCTGTGCCTATTTTGCTTGATGGACTTAAAGAGTTTAAAGATAATGGTCTTACTTCAAGAGTTCTTGAATCTATGGCTGTTGGTGTAAGTTTGGCTAGAAAAGATTACCTTGCTGCAAATAGCACAAATTTAATGCTTGCTTTGGGCGAATATATGGAAGAAAGCACCGTTCATAAAAGTGATGATTTGATAAAGGAACTAGCAAAGCCAAACATAGAAGAGGTTTGGGTTGAGACTAATGAGAATGGTCAAAAAACATTAAATAAAGTAAAGACTCAAAATTTATCCAAAGGCGATATAGTTGTCGTTGGAGTTGGTGAAAATATTGGTATAGATGGCTATATAGTTGAGGGCGAAGCTAGTGTAAATCAGGTTTCTATGACAGGTGAAGCTGAACCAGTTATGAAAAAAAGAGGCGATAGGGTAATAAGTGGCACGATAGTAGAAGAGGGGAAAATAAAAATTTGGGCTGAAAATGTTGGCAGTGATACTGCTACAGCTAGAATTAAAGAATATATTCAAACCTCTTTAAATGAAAAATCAAGCATAGGACTCAAGGCTACAAAATTAGCAGATAACTTAGTGCCTGTTACTCTTTCTCTGGCTGGTATTTCATATTTGGTTAATAAAAATACAGATAGTGTTGCTTCTGTTTTGCAGGCTGATTACTCTTGTGCTTTGAAGTTAGCAACGCCAGTGGCATTTAAATCAAGTATATCAAAAGCTGGAAGAAATGGAATTTTAATAAAAGGGGCAAAGGCTATAGAGGCTTTAGGCGCTGCTGATACATTTGTCTTTGACAAGACAGGAACTCTTACAAAAGGTAGCCTAGCTGTCGTTGGGATATACCCATTTAAAGATGGTATGAATGAAGATGAGCTTTTGAACTTAACCGCTAGTGCAGAAGAGCATTATTTTCATCCTGTTGCTGAGGCTATCGTTGAAGCTGCTAGAAAAAGAGGTTTTGATCATATTCATCATGATGAGGTTGAGTTTATAGTGGCTCACGGGGTAAAAACCCAGATGAATACAAAAGAGGTTGTGATAGGCTCTAGACATTTTTTAGAAGATGATGAAAAAATAGATTTTTCTAAACACGAAAAAACTATACAAGATGCTTTAGATAATGGTCTTACCCTTCTTTATATAGGATACGATAAAGAACTTGCCGGTGTCATTGCTATGAAAGATGAGATGAGAGAAAATACAAAAAGCATGATAGCCAAACTTAGAAAATCAGGTGTTAAACAGATTATAATGCTTACCGGAGATGTTGAGTTAAAGGCTAAAGAAGTAGCAGATGAGCTTGGTATAGATAGATTTTATGCTGATTGTTTGCCTACTGATAAATCAAGAATTATAGAAGAGTTAAAAGCTGAGGGTGCTAATGTGGCTTTTATAGGTGATGGTATCAATGATGCTCCATCTTTAACAAAGGCAAATGTTGGAATTAGTATGCATAAAGGTGCTGATATAGCAAAAGCTACAGCTGATATTAGCTTGTTAAAAGATGATATTATGAGTGTTGCTATAGCAAAAGAGATAGCTGTAAAAACCATGAGCATCATAAGCTCAAATTTCAAGCTAACAGTGGGCATAAACTCAGTCATATTAGGTGCTGCTACATTTGGATTATTAAATCCTATATCCACAGCTGTTTTACATAATGGAACCACTATATGGCTATTATTAAACTCAATGAAAGGTATAAAATTTGAAAAATAATATAAGTGGGCAGCTGCTTGATCTAAATGCTCAGAGAAAATTTGCAAAAGTTGGTATGAGTGTGTCTTTGGGTGTTTTGACATTAACTGCTTTTAATATGAAAAATAAAACATTTAAAAAAGCCCACACCGTTGCTGGTATTGCTATGGTTGCATTTAGTGTTTATCACGCTGGTCTTTATGATAATGGTATTTTTAAAAAAATGATATTAAAACAATCAAATAAAGCTAAGAGGGTTAAAAAAAGATAGTGATAAATCTTGATGAATATATATTTTCTGATGTAGGCTTTGAGGATTTGACCACTAGCCTACAATCAGATGAAGAGTTTTATGACAAATGTGTTACACTTAGAATTTATACTAGAGAAAGGCTTGTTTTAAGTGGTGCTTGAATGGCTTTGGGTATTGCTAAGAAATTTAACTGCGAAGTGATAAAAGCAGGCAAAAACTCAGATGTTTTTATGCCAAAAGATGAAATTTTTTCAATCAAAGGTAGATATTTTGATATCCATAAGGCCTGAAAACTAATACAGATTTTATTTGAATATTCGTTTAAAATTTCAACATATACATATGATATGGTTTCTCAGATAAAAAAGGCAAATGCAAATTGTGCTTTGCTTACTACAAGAAAAACATTTCCTTTTTTAAAGAGCTTTGTGTTCAAGCTGTTTTATCTGGTGGTGGGAATATTCATAGATTTGGGCTTTTTGATAGTATTTTATTTTTTGATAATCACATTAAATTTTATAAAAACTTTAATGAATTTTGTGAAAAAATAAAGATTTTTAAGATAAAAATGCCAGAAAAAAAGATAATGGTTGAGTGCGGCGATTTTGATGATTTTAAATTGCTTCTTAGTTATGAGCCAGATGTTATTCAGTGCGATAAATTTAGCTTAAAACAATTACAAGATTGTCTATCTTTAAGGGATAAAAGCCATAAAAATATAAATATTACTGCTTCCGGTGGCATTAATTTAGATAATTGCTTTGATTATGCTAAAATAGGTATAGATGGTATAGTAACTTCCGCTCCTTATACTCAAGGTGTTGTAAATTTAGGTTGTGAAATTATATAAAATTATAAATTTCAGTTAAATTATGTAAAAAATATTATACAATACGGGCTTTAAAAAATTAAGGATTTATGATGTTAGAAAAGTTTTTTGAAAAAATAATGTGGTCTAGTAGAATTTTTTCTGTTTTACCGGTTATATTTTGTATTCTTGGTGCTATAGTTATTTTTATTATAGCTAGTTATGATGTTTTCAATGTTTTTAAAGATGTTTATGCTTATTTTTTCAATGGTTTTCATCCGGATGACTTTCATTCAAGCGTGGTTGGTGGAATAGTTGGTGCTATAGATCTTTATCTTATGGCATTAGTGCTTTTTATATTTGGATTTGGTATTTATGAGCTTTTTATAAGCGAAGTTGAGATTATGAAAAGCTCAAAGCATTCAAGTGTGCTTGAAGTTCATTCTTTAGATGAATTAAAAGATAAGTTAGCTAAAGTCATTATAATGGTTTTGATTGTGAATTTCTTCCAAAGAGTTTTGCATGCAGAGTTTAAAACACCATTGGAAATGTCATATCTTGCTCTTAGTATACTGGCTATTTGTCTTGGAATTTATTTTTTACATAAAGGTGAAAAACATTAAATCTTAATCAGGAGGCATGTAGTTTTTTTCTTTTTGTTTCTTAAGTGCCTCTTTTTTTCTTTTTTCTAGTTCATAAGCATCATTTAATGCATCTTCATCATCAAATTTATTTCCATCTAAAAACTTTCTATAGTCTTCAAATTGTTTATTTTTTATACCCCATATGAGTCCAAAAAGTGCAAATGCACCAAGTGCTACGGATATGAAAAGCATAGTTGCTATTACACCATTACTCATTTTTATTCCTTTGATTTTTTATGCGAAGAGAATTTAGTATTACTATTATTGAACTAAAAGACATAGATAAAGCCGCAAATAGTGGTATTATAAAACCCATTATAGCTAAAGGTACAGTAAGGGCATTATAGCTTAATGAGAAAAATAAATTTTGTTTTATAATAGACATCGTTTTTTTGCTTATTAATATAGATTTAGTTAATGATTTTAATGAATCATCTAATATAATCACATCGCTTTTTTCTAAACTTATGTCAGATCCACTTCCCATGCATATTGCTACATGCGAATAGCCCATAGCGATAGCATCGTTTATTCCATCTCCAACCATTAATACTGTTTTGTTATTTTTATTAAGGGTTGATATAAAATTTGCTTTTTCATCTGGTAGCATTTCATATTTTATATTTTTAACACCAAGTTGGTTTGCTACTTTTTTTGCTGTAATTTCATTATCTCCAGTAAGTATATAGATATCCAAATTAAGTTTTTTTAGCTTTTTGATACAACTTTTCGCATCTTCTTTTATCTCATCGCTTAAGCTAAATTTTGCTACTAAAACTTTATCAAATGCAACAAAATATTCAGTTGAGTCTTGATTGCTATTTATCATTATCCCATTTTCTTGTAGAAATTTTTTATTTCCTCCAATTAGTGTTTTATTGTTAAAATTAGCCATTACCCCTTTTGCTGAAATTTCTTTAATGTTTGTTAAATTTATATTTGATGTGATATTTTTTTGTTTTAAAAACTCAAAAATAGCGACACTAACTGGATGTTTTGAGGTTTTACATAATGATGCAATAAGCTCTAAATTTATATCGTTTATTTGCTCAAACCTATCTACTTTTAGTTTTGCTTTTGTTAGTGTTCCTGTTTTATCAAAAACTATAGTATCGCATTTTGCTAGTGTTTCTATTGTCTTTGATTGTTTAAATATAACATTGTTTTTAAGCCCAGCACCTATGCCTACAAGTGTACTAACTGGTGTTGCAAGAGCCAAGGCGCAAGGACAAGCTATGATTATAACAGATATTGCAATTATAAGAGCGGTTTGAAAATCTGATTTTAAAAACCAAAAGAAAAATGTAAAAATTGCTATGATTAAAATAGTAAATGAAAATTTAGATGCAATTTTATTTGCAAGTTGTTGAAGATTTGGTTTGTTTGAGCTTGAGTTTTGTATTAGGTTTATTATTTTATTTAAGAAAGAGTTTTTAAACTCAGATGTTGCTTTGTATTCTATGTATCCATCCAGACACACAGTAGAGCTTTTTATTTCATCTGACACACCAAGTGTGATAGGTATGCTTTCCCCGCTTAGACTAGAACAGTCAAAACTAGCCTCCCCACTGGTTATGATTCCATCTATAACAACTTTATCTCCGGCTTTTAATACTATTGTTTCACCGACCATAATTTCGTGAATATTTTTTGATATGATTTTGCCTTCGGTTTTTATATTTACCTCATTTAAAACCATTGAATTTAAGGTATCAAGAGTATCACTAGCTCTTTTTTTGCTTAAAACTTCTAAGAATTTTCCTATAAAAACAAATGTGATAATCATAGCAACAGAGTCAAAATAGACCTCTGCTTTTCTTGAAAACATAGCGTATATAGAATAAAAATAAGCTAGTGATGCGCCTGTTGCTACAAGCATGTCCATATTTGGAGTTTTAGTTTTTAACGCTATTTTAAAGCCATTAAAAAAGCTACCACCAGTATAAAAAAGCACAGGGCTTGCTAGTATAAACTCTGCAAAATTTAAGATATCTTTTATATCTTTATCCATGCCACTAAAATATCCTGCATATTGGGCTATTGCTATCCACATTATATTCATAAGTGCAAAAATTCCAACTAGAAGTTTGATATAAAAATCTCTTCTTTTTGCATTTAAAATAGTATCTTCTTTTGATGAATCATAAACAAGAGCTTTGTATCCTATAGAGTTTATTTTTGTTAAAATCTCTTTTAAATTTGTTTCATTTTCATCCCAAAGAATCGTTGCTTTATTGTTTATAGAGTTTATGTTAACTTCTAAAATTCCTTTAGTTGAAAATAGTATTTTTTCATTTAGCCATATGCAAGCACTACAATGAATTCCTTCTATTATTAGGCTTATTTGATTAAAACCATCTTTTCTTGTAACATAGTTTTTGTATAAATTTTCAAGATTTGATTCGAGTGAATTTGAATTTTTTGCTGGATTTAGGTTGTTGTTTCCAAGCCTTGAATAAAATTCCTCAAATCCATTATTTTTAATTATTGCATATACATTTTTGCAACCATTGCAACAAAATATACCATTATCTGTCTTTATCATAGAGTTAGTATCAAACATAAGTTTGCAGTGATTACATCTATCTTTTGCCATAATTTTGCTTCCGGATTATATATTTTTTATAATTTTTTATGCTTTATGTATTTAAAAAAATCGTATTTACTAGCGATAGATTGTTATAAGTTAATGATATTTTTCGTATCATTAACTTATAAAATAAAATTATATATTAAAATCTTCTTCCTATGCTAAACTCAAATCTATTTGTTTCATCGTTCCTTGATGGGTGAATTGGTTTTGCGTATATAAGTTGTAAAGGACCAATAGGTGTAATCCATTCTATACCAGCACCAGTTGACATTCTTGTTATCTCACTTAAGTTTTTCTCTCCAATAGCACCGTAATCAAAAAATAATACCCCACGCATCTTTACGCGATCTATGATAGGAAAACTAAACTCAAATGAGTTATTAAAAGATATTTCGCCACCAGTTTCATACCATTCTTTATTATAAGATACTTTTGGAGATACAGTTCTGTTTTCATATCCACGAAGATCTCTTAAGCCACCAAGGTAGAATTTTTCATTTATAGGCACATATCCATTATTCCATATTTTACTAAATGCTGATTTATATCTTAAAATAAAATCATAATCTATATAATCTTTTAATCCTAGATAATAGTTAAAATTTGTTCTAAATTTTGTAAATTTTTCATCTCCACCAAGTCCTGCAAACTCTACAGACATCCCTGCTGTTACACCTCTTCTGGGAAGATAATAATCATCAGTGCTAATATAATTTATGGCAGGTATTAAAGAACTTTTTAGATTTTTACCCTCTTTATGTCCTATTTGTAAAAGAGCTCTACTAAGACCAGAAATTTGACTTTGTTGTATTATATATGTTAAAGATGTACTTAAGTTTCTTGTTAATCTTCTGCCTAAAGTTGTGTTAAAACCATATGATTTTTGTTTGTAGCTGTTTCTTTCGTAGTCATTTGCATAAATTGATCCACCAAGACTATATTCTGAATCATTTAATCTTGGATTTGTTAGGCTTATTTGACCAGAAAGCTCATCATCACTTTTTTCTACGCTTATGCCTCCGTTCATGCCTGAACCAAATATATTTGTGTCTGATAAACTTGCATTTAATAATAATCCATCAGAACTACCATAACCTATACCACCACTAATTGATCCGGTTGATGCCTCTTTTACATTAACAACTAAGTCTATAGTGTTTGCGTCTATGCGCTCTTCTTGTATTTGAACATCTTCAAAATAGCTTGTTCTTCTCAAAGAGTCTTCGGAATCCTTTAGATCGGTTCTGTTGTATAAGTTTCCTTCTGTGAGATATAACTCTCTTCTAACTACTCTGTCAGCAGTTCTTTCGTTTCCTGAAATTTGAACATTTCTTATATATACTTGCTCGCCAGGTTCTATTTTATATTCTATCTCTACTGTTTGATTATCTTCATGCTTATTTGTATTTGGATAGACTTTTACAAAAGCATATCCTTTGTCAGCAACCAAATTATCTAAGACTTTCATGTCTTTTCTCAAACGTTCAGAGTTCATTCGATCCCCAGCTTCTAGTTTAAAGTCTTTTGTTAATTTTTCTTTGTCTAGTTCTAAAAATTCTGGAGCATTTATTTTTACATCAGAAACATTATAAGGTTTTCCTTCTTTTATGTAGTATGTTAAATCAGATTTATAGCTATCAAACGAAGCATTCAAAAATGGCTGTGATACTGTTGCATCTAAGTAGCCTTTTTGAAAATATTTATCTTGAATCCTATGCGGATCTGATGGTAATTCAAAAAGCTTTACTTTTCCATCATTTCTTCCCCACATCCATCCAAGAAATTCTCGGCTTTTATTTGCAACGATTGGTTCTATATCGGAGTAACTAAATACATTTGCTCCTATCAATTTAATATCATCTATAATCATATTTTCGCCGCGATTTACATTTAGTGTGAGTGCGACCGAGCTTTCATCTCCTTGTATAAATTCTTTATTTACATCAACAACTGTATCAAAATATCCTTTTGCTTCATAAAATTGTCTAATTTTTTCAATTGTTTTTTCCAATGAAACTTCATCATACATATTTCCAGGTTTTATGTCTATTAAAGATTCTATTGCTGTTTTATCATTTGTTACAACACCCTCTAGCTCTATTTTTGCTATACTAGGCTTTTCTTTTAGATTGATTGTTACGTTTCCATTGTTATCACTTGTTATATATATATCTTTGAAGTATCCTTGTTTAAAAAGATTTATAATTGCTTTGTCGGTATTTTTACCGTTCAATGTATCTCCAATTTTTAACCCACTTATATCTTTTGCAACATCTTGTGATAAGTGTATTAGTCCTGAAAAATTTATTGAACGAATTTGTTCAGCATTTAAACCACAAATAACCATTAAACATAAAAATAATTTTTTTTTCATATAATTTAACCTAATAATTTTTAATCTTAAAGTTGATATAATAACATAAATATTTTTAAAATAGACAAAAATTAAAATGTTTTTATTGAAAATAGGCATATTAGGGCTTGGGTTGGCTCTTAAAGATCAAAAATCAATATCTTGTATTAGTGGTTTTGATTTAAACACTACACATCAAGAAAAAGCTTTAAGTCCTGGTTTGGTTCATGAAATTTTAACTCTTGATGAGATGAAAGAAAAATGCGATATTATATTTTTAGCAATTCCTGTTGAAACAATTTTAAAATTTTGCAAGATATAAAAAATGCAAATATTGTGGATTTTGGTTCAACTAAAGAGAAAATTTTAAACTAAGTACTACAAAGCATTAGAAAAAATTTCATAGTAGTACATCTTACTGGCTTGAATATAATGCTCCAAGCTAGTTTAAAAGTCTTATAATGATGCTGTTGTTGTGTGTTATTTTGAGCTAAAGTGGAGAATTGCACATAAAACGTTCAGTTGAGCTTTTTCATATAGAAATGAAGATGGTTTTATGAACGCAAAAGATCATGATCATCACGTTGCTATAACATCTCATTTGACACATGCTATATTTTTTTGGCTAATAGTGTTTTGATCAAAGAAGATAAAAATATTATAGCTTTACTAAGTTCTGTTTTTAGGGGTATGATATGTATCGCAAAAAGCCCTTCTAAAAATATAGAATGATATATTTAAGCAAAATAAGGATAATATTTTTAGATTCAATTGATATATTTAAAAAAATTAAATCAGTTTGAATAATAGGATATCAAATGAAAAACGGGATGAAGTTTGTAAGTGGATGTCTGATGCTAGAATTATTAGAGAAATTTTATAGATTATCTTGATTCGTTAGCCAAGCGTTTAACATTTTTTTGTAAATTTATTTGAAATAAATTATTAAGTTTAGGTGGTTTTATTTTGAGAAGACGTGGTTTTAATGCAAAATCTTTTGTGGTTTTTTTAATTTTATTTTTAGTTTTAGGTTGTTCGTGGTATATTTTAACATCAAAAGAATTTGAAAAAAACGCTCCTCAAATACTAATACAAGATAAAATTTATTGGAATTTGAAAACTCCTTTAAATGTTAAGTTTAAAGATGATAGTGGTATTAAATTTCTTAGAATAAGCATGAGTGATGGACAAAACAATATAAATATATTAAATCAACTTTTATCTACTCCTATGAGAGAGTTTGATGTTAATTTGACCATACCAAAAACCAGTTTTTTTAGTGTAAAAGATAAATATACTATGAGCATAGAAGCCACAGATACCAGTAAATGGAATTTTTTTACAGGGAATAAAACTAATAAAAACGTTGAGATTATATTAGATACAACAAAACCAGATGTTTACGTGCTTTCAAATTCCTATTCTATATCTAATGGTGGTGCTGCCGCTGTTGTTTTTAAAGCCACAGATAATGATTTAAAAGATGTTTATATTCAGACAAATTATGGAAAAAAATTTATTCCTACTCCTTTTTACAAAGAAGGATATTATGCTGCATTGATTGCTTGGCCTGTTTCTGTAGATAATTTTAGTGCCGAAGTTGTTGCTTTGGATAATGCCGGTAATGAAACAAAATCTCATATTAGATATTTTTATAAAAAAAATAATTATAGAACATCAACAATACCTTTACGAGATAGTTTCTTGGATGGGAAAATATCTCAATTAGCTGAAGTGTATTCAAAAAGCACAAAAGATATGAGTAGATTAGAGAAAATGAAGTTTATAAATGAAGATTTAAGAAATGAAAATACTAATAAAATATCAAAAATAACTTCTGTTGTTTCAAAAGAGATGATTAATAAATTTTATCTAAATACTTTTTATCCTTTAAAAAATGCTAAAAAAGTTGCTGATTTTGCCGATCATAGATTTTATACATATAATAATCAACAAGTTAGTGAGGCTTGGCATATGGGGCTTGATTTAGCAAGTGTTGCCACAGCTCGAATAATTAGTAGCAATGATGGTAGGGTTGTGTTTGTTGGCGATAATGGAATTTATGGATTAAATATTATTATAGATCACGGTTTTGGTCTTTACTCTCTTTACGCACATTGTTCGAGCGCTAAAGTTAAATTAAACGATACTGTAAAAGCAGGAGATCATATAGCAAATACTGGAACAAGTGGTCTTGCTTTGGGCGATCATTTACATTTTGGAATTTTGGTACAAGGTGAAGAAGTTAGACCACAACAATGGTTTGATAATAAGTGGATGAAAGATAATATCACTGATGTATTAAATGTTGCTAAAAAAATAATAGATAGAAATTAACTAAGGAATTAAAGTGAAACAGACTACGATAGCTAGGAAAATAGAAGCTGTTGGTATAGGTCTTCATAAGGGCGAACCGATAAAGTTAGTTCTTGAGCCTCTTGATGCAAATATGGGCATAATTGTATCAAGAACTGATTTGGGTATTAGTTTTAAGCTAGAGCCACAAAATGTTATAAATACACAAATGGCTACGGTGATAGGAAATCAACAAGGATTTGTAAGCACAATAGAGCATCTTTTGGGAGCTATAAATGGTTATGGTATAGATAATATAAAAATATCAGTAGATGCAAATGAAGTGCCTGTTATGGATGGTAGTGCTATAAGTTTTTGTATGCTTTTAGAAGAAGCCGGTATTGATTTTCTTGAAGAACCAAAAAAAATAATGCTACTAAAAAAAGATTTAGAAGTAGCAGAAGGTAGTAAATTTGTTCGTGTTTCATCTTCTTTAAAACCAAAATTTGACTATACTATAAAGTTTAATCATCCTGTAATTGGCGAACAAAGATATGTTTTTGAGTTTAGTAAAAGCAATTTTATTAAAGAGATAGCAAGAGCTAGAACATTTGGATTCTTAAAAGATTTGCAAAAATTACAAGCTCAAAATCTAGCACTCGGTGCATCTCTTGATAATGCAGTTGCAATTGATGATACCCATATTTTAAATCCAGAGGGTCTGAGATTTCAAGATGAGTTTGTTAGGCATAAAATTTTAGATGCTATTGGTGATTTGAGCCTTTTGGGTGTTTCTTTGATGGCTGATTATACAGCTTTTGCGGGTAGTCACGATTTAAATCACAAATTAACATTAGCTATTTTTGCTGATGAAAAAAATTACGAAATAGTCAAGATGGATAAAGAGCTTGTTAAAGACTATGCAAAGGTGTTCGCATAAAAGAGGTTGAGATATTGGTTGCTTCTTTGACATCTCCTTTGCTTGTTGGAATTTATAGCAATGGAAATCTTATTAAAAAGATTGAGACAAATGAAAGAGTAAGCGAAGCACTGGTTTGTATACTAGATGAGCTATCAAGTTCTTATGATATAAAAAAAATAATTTATGCAAATACTCCAGGAAGTTTTATGGGACTTAAAGTTGCATATGTAGTTTTAAAGACTTTTAGTATTATTAAAAATTGTGATTTTTTTGCTATTAGTGGATTTGAACTTACAAATAATATGCCAATTAAGGCAAATAAAATTTTGTCATTTGTTAAAGATAAAGATGATATTGTTTTAAAAAAAGTTGAAAATGCAAATTTATCATTACCTTTAAATTTAGAAAATTTAAAACTAAATTCAGATACACTACCAAATTATGTAATACAAGCAGTTTAGGAGTTTTATTGAATATCTTAGTTCCAGCAACTAGTGCAAATTTAGGCCCGGGATTTGATAGTTTAGGTCTTAGTTTAAAGCTTTATAACGAAGTAGATGTTAAAAGGTCAAAATTTTCTTGTATCTCTATCAAAGGAGAAGGAAGCGAGAATATTAAATTAAAAAAAAATAATATTTTTATAAGTATTTTTAATGAAATTTTTAAAGAATTAACAAAAGAAGAAGTAAATTTTAAATTTGTTTTTGATAATAAAATACCTTTTTCAAGAGGGCTTGGTAGTTCTTCTGCTGTTATTGTGTCAGCCATTGCTTGTGCTTACGAGATTGCTGGATTTAAGATTGATAAAAATGTTATTTTAAATAGAGCTTTGTTTTATGAAAATCATCCTGATAATATAGCACCAGCTGTATTTGGTGGTTTTGTTAGCTCTATTGTTGTTGATGGTAGTATATATACAAATAAAATTAATATAGATGATAGTTTGAAGGCTGTTGTCGTTGTGCCAAATAAACCAATGAGTACAAATAAATCTAGGCAAATTTTACCAAAACATTATACTATAAAAGAGTGTGTAAATAATATAGCTCATTCTTCGTTTTTGACATCTTGTTTTTTTAATAAAAAATATGATTTATTGAAATTAGCTTGTAAAGATATGTTGCACGAAGAAAGAAGAATGCAAAATTTACCAGAGCTTTTTAAAGTCAAAGAGTTTGCTTATAATCATGGATCTTTAATGAGCGCTCTTTCTGGTTCCGGTTCATCATTTTTAAATATAGTTTATAGTGATGATGCTGAAAAACTAAAAACAAAATTACATGAACAGTTTGATGAATTTAGAGTTGAAATTTTTTCATTTGATAACGATGGATTTATTATAACAAAAAGCTAAAAAAAAGTTAAAAAAAGATATAATGAAAAATAACAATCCAATAAGGACATGCGTTTTATGTAAAAACAAATTTTCACAAACACTATTAAATAGATATAGATTTATAAATGGCACTCTTGAGATTGGTGCTGGTTTTGGAAGAAGTTTTTATTTATGCGATGAATGCCTAAAAAAAGATGATAAAATACTAAAAAAAATACTTGAAAAACATACAAAAAATTCAAATTTTGATGTATCAAGGTTAAAGGAGAAGCCCTTAAATGGTTAAAATTTCAGAGATTGCAAATGATATAGGATTTTCTAATAAAGAAGTCCTAGAAAAAGCACAGGAGCTAGGCTTAAAGGTTAAAACACATTCTAGTTCTGTTAGTGAAGAAGAGGCCGAAGGTATATATACATACATTCAAACTGGTGAAATATCTGATGTTTTTAAGAAAAAAACTTCAAATAAAAAAGAGACTAAAAAACAAGATGAACCTGCTACTAAACAAGTAAAACCAAAAAAGGCTTCAGAAAAAGTAGAAAAAAGTATTGAAAAATCTAATAAAACCAAGGAAACTAAAACCAAGGAGAAAAAAATAGAAGTTGGCGATAATAAAGAAAAAGAAGATGTAAAAGTCAGCGACGATTCATCTGATAAAGTTACAAGCGATAAAGAAATTAAGCCAAAAGAGAGTTTGGCTGATGTGAGTCTTCAAAAAAGAAGAGGTCTTGTTATAGTAAAGAAAAAAAATAGTGTAGGCACATCATCAAGACAAAAACTTTCTCAAAAACAAAACACGCCTGCTATTAATATACCTAGCCTTGAAAGTATTTTTTCAAATTTAGATGAAAATACAGGCAAGAAAAAGAAAAAAGAGAAAAAAGTATCGCACACACATAAAAAAAGTAATGCACAAAAAGTTGATCTTTTAGGTGCTTATGATTTTAAAGATATTGAGCTTGAAGATAAAAATGAAGTTGTTTTACCAGACTTGACATTTAAAGCACCTACTCCACCACCTGCTCAAAAACCAAGAGAACATAACTTTTTAAGAAGCACATCTAGTAATTCTGCTAATTCTTTTATAGAAGGCGGTATACACAGAAGATCTCGCAAGAAGCATAAAAAAACAGAAAATAAACAAAATAATGAAAATGTAACATCTGTTAATATCCCAAAAGAGATACGCGTTTATGAATTTGCTGAAAAATTAAATAAACAAGCAAGTGAAATAATAGGAAAATTATTTATGCTTGGTGTTATGACTACTAAAAATGACTTTTTGGATGAAGATGCGATAGAAATTTTAGCTGATGAGTTTAATATAGAAGTAAATATTATAGATACCCAAGAAGAGTTTGATTATGTAAAAGCTTATGAAGATGAGCAAGATGATAAAAACTTAACTCAAAGAGTTCCTGTTATAACTATAATGGGACACGTTGATCACGGAAAGACATCTTTGCTTGATTATATAAGAAGTTCTAGGGTTGCTAGTGGTGAAGCTGGTGGTATAACTCAGCACGTTGGTGCTTATATGGTTACAAAAAATGACAAGAAAATCACATTTATAGACACCCCAGGACACGAAGCATTTACTGCTATGAGAGCAAGGGGTGCTGGTGTAACTGATATTGTTATTATAGTTGTTGCAGCTGATGATGGTGTTAAACCACAAACAAAAGAGGCTGTCGCTCATGCAAAAGCTGCCGGTGTTCCTATCATTATAGCTATAAACAAAATGGATAAAGAGGCTGCAAATCCAGAGTTTGTAAAAACAGGATTAGCTGAACTTGATATAGTTCCTACTGAGTGGGGCGGTTCTTATGAATTTGTTCCTATTTCTGCAAAAACAGGAATGGGTATTGATGATTTGCTTGAAATAGTGCTTTTACAGGCTGATATACTTGAACTTAAAGCAAATGCAAAAACAAATGCGAAAGCTACTGTTGTTGAGAGCTCTTTGCAAAAAGGCAGAGGACCTGTCGCTACTGTTATTGTAGAAAATGGAACACTTAAAGTAGGAGATACTATAGTTGCTGGAGTTGCTTACGGAAGACTTAGAAGCTTACTTGATGATCAAGGTAAATCTCTTAAAGAAATTAAACCTGGTGAGTGTGGTGTTATAGTTGGTCTTAGTGAAGTTCCTGAGGCTGGTGAGACACTTATTAGTGTAAAAAGTGATAAAGAAGCTAGGGAATATGCTCATAAAAAAGCTGAGTATTTAAGGCAAAAAGAGCTTAGTAGATCAACAAAAGTAAGCATAGATGAACTAAGTGCTAAAATAGCAGAAGGCGAGTTAAAAACTCTTCCTGTTATTGTAAAAGCTGATGTTCAAGGCTCTCTTGAAGCGATAAAAGCTAGTTTAGAGAAACTTGCTAATGATGAAATAAAAGTTAATATCATACACTCTGGTATAGGTGGTATAACACAAAGCGATATAGCACTTGCAGCAGCTAGCAAAAATAGTGTAATATTGGGATTTAATATAAGACCTACTGGTGAGATAAAAGAAAAAGCAAAAGATAGTGGTTGTGAGATAAAAACATATAATGTTATTTATAATCTTATAGATGATGTTAAATCGCTACTTGGTGGTTTGATGTCTCCTGTTATAAGAGAAGAACAATTAGGACAAGCTCAGGTTCGTCAAGTAATAAATGTTCCTAAAATAGGTGCAATTGCTGGATGTATGGTTACAGATGGAACAATAAATCGTGGAGCAAAAATTCGCCTAATCAGAGATGGTGTTGTTGTTTATGAAGGAACTGTAAGCTCATTAAAACGCTTTAAAGATGATGTTAAAGAGGTTGCTAAGGGTTACGAGTGTGGTGTCGGCATAGATGGCTATAATGATATTAGAGAAAATGACTATATAGAAAGTTTCAAACAAATAGAGGAACAAGCTAGTTTATGAACCAATCAGAAATTAAAAGACTTAGAACAGAAAGTATTTTAAAAGAGCTTATACCTGAGGCTTTAGCAACCCTTGAAGATCAAATTTTGCAAAGCCTTTGCGTGACTGATGTTGAGTGCAAAAAAGGTAGATATGATGCTTTTGTCTATCTTGATAAAATGGCCTTTGATGAAAGAGAACAAGCTTATATATTATCTCATTTAAGAAGAGTTTGTAAGCATTTACAAAATCATTGCATGGCAGCTGAAGGTTGGTATAGATGTCCAAATTTTCATTTTGAATTTGATGATAGGCTTGAGTATCAAAATCATATGGATAAGCTTTTTGATAAAATTTCTAAGGATTTAAATAAAAATGGATAATTTAAGTGAATTAGTAAAAGAGTGTGGTGTAGAACTTTATGATACAGAGATAGTAAACGAAAACTCAAAAGCTATTTTTAGGGTTTATATAACAAAAAATGGTGGAGTTAATCTTGAAGATTGTGAAAAAGTTAGTAGATTTTTATCGCCTATCTTTGATGTAACGCCACCAATATCTGGTGATTATATATTAGAAGTAAGTAGTCCTGGCTTGGAGAGAAAATTAGAACAACCAAAGCATTTTATATCCAGCATAGGCGAACTTGTAAAAATTAAAACAAACGAAACAACATTTAAAGGAAAATTAATATCTGTAAATCATACTTCTATTATATTACAAAATAATAATGGAGATATTGCCATCAATTTTGCAGACATAAAAAAAGCAAAAACTTATTTGGAGTGGTAATGTTAAGTGATATTCAAATAGCTACAAACGCAAATTTAATAAATATAAAAGATGTTGCCAGTAATTTGGGCTTATCAGAAGATGAACTTGAATTATATGGCAAATATAAAGCAAAAATTAATCCAAAACTACAAAAATCAAACTCAAAACTTATTTTGGTCACAGCAACAAATCCAACACCTTATGGTGAAGGAAAAACGACAACTTCTATAGGTCTTGCAGATGCACTTAAATATATAGGTAAAAATGTATGTTTGGCATTAAGAGAGCCTTCTCTTGGTCCAGTTTTTGGAATAAAAGGCGGAGCGGCCGGCGGAGGGTATTCTCAGATAGCCCCTATGCAAGATTTAAATTTACATTTTACCGGTGATTTTCACGCTATTACATCCGCAAATAACTTAATATCAGCAGTTATAGATAATAGTATTTATCAAGGTAACCCACTTGATATACAACAGGTTTTATGGAATCGTTGTATGGATATGAACGATAGAGCTTTAAGACATATTACTGTCGGTCAAGGTGGAAAATTTGATGGTGTGGAAAGACAAGATAGCTTTAATATAACAGCAGCTAGTGAGATTATGGCTATTTTGTGTCTTTGTGATGATTTGAGTGATTTAAAAGAAAAAATATCAAACATTATAGTGGCATTAAACTCAAAATCAGAGCCTATTTATGTGCGTGATTTGGGTTGCGAGAATGCTGTTGTTATACTTTTAAAAGATGCAATAAAACCAAATTTATTTCAAACATTAGAAAATACTCCGACATTGGTTCACGGAGGCCCTTTTGCAAACATAGCTCACGGATGCAACTCAATCATAGCAACAAAAACAGCTTTAAATTTGGCTGATTATGTTGTTACTGAAGCTGGATTTGGTTCAGAACTTGGTGCTGAGAAATTTATAGATATAAAATGCAAAAAAGCGGATATATTACCAGATGCCACGGTTTTAG
Organism: Campylobacter pinnipediorum subsp. pinnipediorum; assembly: GCF_002021925.1. Lineage (NCBI taxonomy): Bacteria > Pseudomonadati > Campylobacterota > Epsilonproteobacteria > Campylobacterales > Campylobacteraceae > Campylobacter > Campylobacter pinnipediorum. Next base: position 1,371,552 of record NZ_CP012546.1, on the reverse strand, counting down.
TAAGTACCGTTAGATCCATAAAATACAATAGTGGTGTAAGCAAAGAAGATATAACAAAACCAAATTTAAAAGCATTACAAGATGGTATAAAAAATCTTGGTGGCCATATAGAAAATTTAAAAACCAAATTTGGCTTAAACTTGGTTGTGGCTTTAAATAAATTTGCCACAGACACAGAAGAAGAGATTGATTTTGTTAAAGATTATTGTGCTAAATTTAATGTAAAAGTAGCAGTTTGTGAAAATTTTGCAAATGGTGGAAAAGGTGCTGTAGAACTTGCAAATTTAGTTTTAGAAGAGATTGACAAGCCTTACAAGATAAATTTTACTTATGAAAATAGTGACAGTATCCAAACAAAAATAGAAAAAATAGCAAAACAAATTTATGGTGCTAATGATGTTATCTTTGAAGACGATGCTTTAAAAGCACTGAAAAACATAAAAGAGCTTAATCTTGAGCATTTTCCGGTTTGTATAGCAAAAACACAGTATTCTTTTAGCGATGATGCAAATATGCTTGGCAGACCTACTGGGTTTGAGTTTAGAGTTAAAGATTTGCAAATTCGTTCAGGCGCTGGTTTTATTGTTGCTGTTTGTGGTAAGATTATGCTAATGCCAGGACTTTCAGCTCATCCAAATGCTCTAAATATGAAGATAGATACAAAAACTGGTGAGATAACAGGTTTGGCATAATATAAATTTCAAAAAACTTGGAGATTTTGATGGATTTTAAAGACCTTTTGCAAGTTGATAAGATTTTAAATCTTGAAGAGTTTAAGCTTTATTCAAAACCATTGCTAGCAACAATATCAAGGGTGGTTTTGGATGAACAAAGAAAACTTATAATACAAAAAAAGCCATCATTATCAAAAGATGAAATAATAAATGAAATTTCTCAAAGATATGCTGAGTTTCAAAGGTTTTCATTTCAAAAAGTAATCAATGCTACCGGTGTTGTTATGCATACAAATCTAGGAAGAAGCATTATTGATGAAGAAATTTTAAAAAGAGCAAAAGATGTAATATGCTTTTATTCGAATTTAGAGTTTGATTTACAAAGTGGTTCTCGTGGCAATAGGTATGATTATGTCTCTAATTTGTGCAAGGTTTTATTTGGTTGCGAAGATGCTTTGGTTGTAAATAACAATGCTAGTGCTGTTTTTTTGATACTAAATACATTTGCAAAAAACAAAGAAGTTGTTGTTAGCAGAGGCGAGCTTGTTGAAATAGGCGGTAGTTTTAGGATACCAGATGTTATGTTAAACTCGGGAGCTATTTTAAAAGAAGTAGGCACAACAAATAAAACAAATATTGATGATTATAAAAATGCAATCACACAAGATACAAATATGCTTTTTAAGGCACACAAATCAAACTTTGATATAGTTGGTTTTACTCAAAGTGTTGCTATTAGGGATATTAGTAATATTGCAAAAGAAAATGGGCTTATTGATTATTATGATCTTGGAAGTGGTTATGTAAATGAGCTTGGATATAATTTAAGCAAGGATGAGCCAAGTATTTCAAGGGTGCTTCAAGATGGAGTTAGCTTGGTTAGTTTTAGTGGCGACAAGCTTTTTGGTTCTGTTCAAAGCGGTATTATTTTGGGAAAAAAAGAGCTTATATCAAAACTTCGCAAAAATCAACTTCTTAGAATGCTAAGGGTTGATAAGGTTGTTCTGAGTATACTTTGCGAAAGTATTAAAGCTTATATAAATAAAGAATTAAATCTTATAACTACAATTAATTTAATAAACAAAAAAGAAAACGATTTATTTGATTTGGCTAATTTGATAAACTCAAAACTATCAAAACCACTTAAAATTTTAAAAACTACAACCTTTGTTGGTGGTGGTAGTTTGCCAAATAAAAATATACCTAGCGTGGCATTAGCTATTAGTGGTAATGCTATTAAAAATGAACAAAAATATAGAGAAAAAAATGTTATTGGAAGGATTGAAAATAACAGTTTTATTTTTGATTTAAGAAGTATACTTTATAAAGATGTCGATGATTTGATAAAAATAATAAATGAGCTTGAAAATGAATAGTCTTATAATAGGAACATCGGGGCATATAGACCACGGAAAAACATCTTTAATAAGAGCTTTAAATGGTTTTGATGGCGACTCTTTAGAAGAAGAAAAGAGTAGGGGCATAACCATAGACCTAAGTTTTTCAAACTTGCAAAACAATAATAAAAATATAGCCTTTATAGATGTTCCTGGACACGAAAATCTAGTAAAAACAATGATAAGTGGCGCTTTTGCTTTCGATGCTTGTATGCTTGTAGTTGCCGCAAATGATGGGATAATGCCACAAACAAAAGAGCATATGAATGTTTTGAGTTTATTGGGTGTTAAAGATGTTATCTTGGTTGTTACAAAGATTGATTTAGTTGATAGTGATACAATACATAGCTTAGAAAATAAAGCAAAAGAATACATTAAAAACAGCATGAGTTTAAATATTTTAAAAACTTTTCATACAAGTATAAAAGATTTAAATACAATAGAAGAATTAAAAAAATATCTCTTTACATTAAAACCAAAAAAAAGAGATGCAGATGGAGTTTTTCGTTATTATATAGATAGGGTTTTTAGTATAAAAGGTATAGGCTCTGTAGTTACTGGTAGTGTTATTAGTGGAAAAGTTAGTGTTGGAGATAAGCTTTTTGATTATGATATAGCCAAGGATGTGAGTGTTAGAAGCATTCAGCTTCATGATAAAAACGAAGATTTTGCAACAACTAGCAATAGAGCCGCTCTTAATCTAACAGGAGTGCAACTTAGTGAACTTAAAAAAGGACAGCTTCTTAGTAAAAAAGGCTTTTTTAGGGGATTTAAAGAGGCTGATGCTATAGTTTTTGCGGATGATTTAAAGCACAATCAAAACTTAACTTTTTGTGTTGGTTCAAAACAAGTAGCAGCAAAAGCCGTTGTTTTAAGTGATGAAAAAGATAAATTTGTAAGTTTTAAATTTGAAAAAGATATGTTTTTGATATTTAATGAGCCGTTTGTTTTGCTTTTAAATGGCCGTGTTATAGGCGGTGGAAGAGTTTTAAATCCTATAAGCGAACCTATGAAAAAACAAGGCAAGATAGCTCTTTTGGTAGCTTTAAATAATCTTGATTTTAAAAGGGTTTTTGAAATTTTAAAGCTTACCCATAAAAATGGATTTGGACTTATAAGCTCTACTCAAAGATTTAACTTAACCCATAAACAAGCTCTTGATATAGCAAAAACTTTACCTAATAGTTTTGTGGATGAAGATGCTTTGAATGTCTATGATGAAGCAGTAAAATATAGAATAACAGAGTTTATTAAGTTTATAATAGACAAAAATAAATTCGCTGTTTTTTCAGCTTCCAGTATAAGCTTAAAGCTTGGTTGGGCTAGTGAAAAGCTAACCCAGTCTTGTATAGATGAGCTTTATAATAGCGATATTATTGAAAAAAATAGTGGAGTTTATACAAAAAAAGGTGTTGATTTTAGTGAGTTAAAAATCAAGTTAGAAGATGAAATTTATAAAATTTTAGATAATGATAAATTTGCTCCAAAAGCACCTTATAATATATATGATGAACTTGAAATAGACAGGTTAAGCGGAGATAATGCATTAAAAAAATTAACAGCAAATGGTCGTGTTATAAGACTTGCACATAATCTTTTTATAACATCCAAAAATCTTTCAGATGTGCTTAAATATCTAAAAAATTTAATAAAAGAAGATGGTTTTGTAAATGTTCAAAATGCAAAAAATAGACTTAATTTAAGTAGAAAATATATAATTGCATATCTTGAAAAACTTGATTTAGATAGTGATATAATTAAAAATGGACAAAATAGGGTGTTTAGGGATAATTAATTTATTAATTTTTATATGTTTATAAAATCGGAGGTGTTTTTATGATTCATAAAATTCTTATAGCAAATCGTGGGGAAATAGCTGTTAGGATAGTTCGTGCTTGTAGAGATTTGCACATAAAAAGTGTAGCCATTTATACAAAACCAGATGCTGAATGCTTGCATGTTAAGATTGCTGATGAAGCTCATATGATAGGCGATGAACCCATAAAAGGGTATCTTAATGCAAAATCTATAGTAGAAATCGCTAAGAGTTGTGGCGCTGATGCAATACATCCTGGGTATGGATTTTTAAGTGAAAATTATGAGTTTGCAAAACTTGTTGAGGATTCTGGACTTGTTTTTATTGGTCCTAAATCTGATGTGATTCGCAAAATGGGCGATAAAAATATTGCAAGATATTTGATGAAAAGAAATGGAATTCCAATAGTTCCAGGCACAGAAAAATTAAATGATGAGCCTATGGAGAAGATAAAAGAATATGCTTTAAAGATTGGATATCCGGTTATATTAAAAGCCAGCGGTGGTGGTGGCGGACGAGGTATTAGAAAAGTTTTTAAAGAAGATGAGCTAGAAGATGCTTACAACTCTTGTAAGAGAGAGGCTAAAGCTTATTTTAATAACGATGAAGTTTTTATGGAAAAACTTGTTGTAAATCCAAGGCACATTGAGTTTCAAATTTTAGGCGATAATTATGGCAATATAATACACCTTTGTGAAAGAGATTGTTCTATACAAAGAAGACATCAAAAGATTATTGAGATAGCCCCTTGTCCTTCTATAAGTGAAAATTTACGTAAAATTATGGGTGTTACAGCTGTGGCTGCTGCAAAAGCTGTTGGGTATTCAAATGTAGGAACTATAGAGTTTTTATTAGATGATGATAATCAATTTTATTTTATGGAGATGAATACAAGAATACAAGTTGAACATGGAGTTACAGAAGAGATAACGGGAGTTGACTTGGTTGTTAGACAGATTAGAACAGCTGCAGGGGAGATACTAGAACTTGAGCAAAGCGATATAAAACCTCAAGGTTATGCTATAGAAGCAAGGATAACTGCTGAAAATGTTTGGCAAAACTTTATTCCAACGCCAGGTAAAATTTTAGGTTATTATCCAGCGCTCGGACCATCTGTTAGGGTTGATAGTCATGCATATAAAGACTATACTATCCCACCTTATTATGATTCTTTGGTTGCAAAGCTTATAGTAAAAGCAACTGATTATGATCTGATGATAAATAAACTTGAAAGAGCACTTGAAGAATTTACGATAGAGGGTGTCCAGACTATTATACCTTTCTTGCTTGCTATTAGTAAATCTCGTGAGTTTAGGCGAGGATTTTTTGATACAAGTTATGTTGAAAAAAATCTAAACTCTATACTTGAAAATACTCATGACAGTACTCATGGTGGAGAAGAAGAGCTAAAAACAGCCATTAATCAAGCTATAAACAAGCATAGAAAAGTTTATGGTAAATAATAAAATTTAGCTTGTTTTTGATAAAATATTTTTTATGTTTAATAAAGGTAAAAATTGAATATAAAACAAAATGTCAAAATACAAGCTAATGCTGATTTTGTTACGATTTATTTAAATGGTGATTTGACATACAAAAACGCAAAAGAGTTAAATGTGTTTTTGCTTGGCATCAAAAAATACAAAAATATACAAATTGATTTTTCAAACCTTAACAGTATTGATTATTCGGTTGCTATCTTGCTTGATATATTCTTATCAAAATACAATAATGTTAAGTTTATAAATCAAAATGATAATATTATTAAAATTTTTGATTTTGTTAGACAGCAAGAATCTCACTCTGAGCATAAACAATACAGTAAAGGCTTAAATTTAATACAGACAATTGGCAAAAAAGTTTTAGTGGTTGTTGATTCTATGCTTTGTTTTTGTAGTTTTTTTGGAGAGTTTTTAGTAAAAAGTCTATGTTCTTTTTACAATCCAAAAAATTTTCGCTTAAAAGAGTTAAGTAATTATATAAAAGACGGCGGGATTAATGCTATTTTTATAGTGCTTTTAACTTCATTTTTGATAGGTATAGTTTTAGCTTATTTAGGAAGCGCAATGCTTGCTAATTTTGGTGCAAGTATTTTTATCGTTGATATTATGGGTATTTTAACTCTCAGAGAGGTTGCTCCTTTGATAGCAACTATAGTTATAGCTGGTCGCTCATCTTCTAGTTTTGCTGCGCAAATTGGTGTTATGAAAATAACAGAAGAGATAGATGCTATGAAAACTATGGGGCTTGATCCCGTTGCTGTTTTAGTTTTTCCTAGGGTTATGGCTATGGTTTTATCTGTGCCTTTGGTGATTTTTCTCGCCGATGGTGTAAGTATTTTAGGGCAAATGCTTGTTTCTAAAAATATTTTAGATATAGATTTTAGTGAGTATATTAGCAGATTTAGGGATAGTGTTGATTTAAAGCATTTTTGGGTTGGTATGATAAAAGCACCTTTTTTTGGAGCCATGATAGCAATAATAGGTTGCTTAAGAGGTTTTGAGGTAAATCAAAATGCTCAAAGTTTGGGCGAAAAAACTACAACAAGTGTTGTAAATGCCATTTTTTGTGTTGTAGCTCTTGATTCTGTTTTTGCTATATTTTTTATGTGGTATGGAATATGAAAAATATACTTAGAGGTGTTGATATAACAACCAGATACGGGAATACAACCATACACGATAATGTTAGTTGGGGGATAAATCAGTCTGAAATTTATGGTTTTTTAGGTGGAAGTGGAAGCGGTAAGACCACTCTAATGAAAACTATGATGTATCTAAAAAAACCAGATAATGGAAATATATTTTTTGAACAAAAAGATATATGGAATAGCTCGCAAGAACAAATCAAAGATATAAAGCTAAGCTGTGGTAGTATGTTTCAGTTTGGTGCTTTGTTTGGTTCTATGAATATATTGCAAAATGTTGGAGTTATGTTAAAAGAATATTCTGATTTTAAGCAGTCTCAGATAGATGAAATTTCTATGTTTTGGATACAAAAAGTAGGACTTAAAAAACAAGCTGCTTTTTTATATCCAGCTGAGCTTAGTGGTGGTATGAAAAAACGAGCAGCTCTTGCTAGGGCGCTTGTGCTAAGCCCTAAGGTTTTATTTTTGGATGAGCCAAATAGTGGTCTTGATCCGGTTAGTAGTCGTGAGATGGATAAGCTTGTTTGTAGTTTAAGAGACAGCCTTGGTATAACTATTGTTATGGTTACTCACGATGCTGATTCTATATTTGATATATTGGATCGTTTTTTGATTATTGATAATAAAAAGATAGCTTTTGAGGGAAATTTAAAAGAGCTTGAAAGAATAGATGTAAACCCTCTTGAAGAATTATTTAAAATGAGGAAAAATAATGGAAAATAGAAACTCATATACCATAGTTGGATTGTTTTTTACACTTTGTATTATCTTGTTTGCTGTTTTTATGTGGTGGATGAGTGATTCTGATAAAAATATAAGTTATGAAGAGTATTATATTGTAGCTGATGAGCTTCCTTCTGGTATAAGGGTTGAGTCTCAGGTGAAGTTTGTTGGTGTTGTTGTTGGAAGTGTTAGTAAAATAGAATTTGAAAAAAGTGTGCCAGAAAGAATCAGACTAACCTTAAAAATAAGAAGCGATGTCCCTATCAAAAAAGATAGTTTGGCTGATGTTGAGTATCAAATAGTAAGTGGAATATCAACCTTAAATATAAGTCGCGGAAGCGAGGAATTTGATACAAATTATAAGATAATAAATTTAAAAGAGGGGATTTTTTCGCAACTAACAAACAAGGCACAAAATATAAGTGATAGAATAAACGATATGTTTGTTAATGTTGATAAGCTTATATCGGATGAGAATTTAAAACATTTGCAAACTACTCTTGTTAATATAGATATTTTAACAAAAAGCTTATCAGATGAAGCAAATCTTAAAAATATCAATGAAATACTTAAAAATTTAAATGGGATATCTGCCAATATAAAAGATACTAAAATTAATGAACTTGTTATTAATTTAAATAATTTAGTTAATAATGCAAACAATATGGTTGTAAAATTTAATGGTCTTATTGGGGGTTTTGATGGTGTCCAAGAAAAATTAAACTCAAAGTTGAGTAGTGGAGAGTATGATTTTAAACAAACACTTCAGCCAACACTTGATCAAACTAAAGAATTTTTAACAAATTTTGAAAAAACATTACGCCAGATAAGAAATACATTAAATAGACTTGAAGATAATCCTTACGAGTTTTTCTTTAAAGATGTAAAGGAGAGGTAGGAAATGATAAAAATAAAATTATTTTGTATTGCTATTTTTGTCTTTTTGATTTATGGGTGTAGTTTTAAAACAGAAGCAAAAGCACCAATTAAATATGAGTTTTACTATAATCAACAAGGCTGTGTAGCAAAAATAAATCCTAAAAAAATATATATAGAAAATGTCAAGGCTTTAGAGTTAGTAGATACTAGGCAAATTTTAGTTTATACTGATAAAAATCAGATAAAGTATCTAAATGATGCAAGATATGCTTCTTTGCCTAGCGAGATGTTTTATAAGGCATTATTAAAAGGGTTTTATGCAAATTGCAATGCAAAACCAGTTTTTACTTATAATAAGGGTGATTTAAAATTAAGTGCCAAATTGCTTGCAATGCATGCAAGAGATAATTATGCTGAAATTTCTATCGCTTACGAGTTAAAACAAGATGAGAAAGTGCTAAAATCAGGGATAATTGAAAAAAGAAATCCTTTTGAAGATAAAAGTTCATCAACTATCTTCAATGCTATAAATAAATCAAGCAATGAGATAATAGATGAACTTTTGATACAAATTTTATAGTGTTTTTTGCATTTTAGACATTAAATCTAAAATGCATAACATCTCCGTCAACAACTACATAGTCTTTGCCTTCTAGGCGCATTTTGCCAGCTTCTTTTGCTCCATTTTCGCCTCCGTTTGCTATATAATCATCATAGCTTATAACCTCGGCCCTTATAAAGCCACGTTCAAAGTCATTATGTATCACACTTGCTGCTTTTGGAGCTTTCCAACCATTTGTTATAGTCCAAGCTCTTACTTCTACAACACCTGCTGTAAAATAGCTTATTAAATTTAATTTCGCAAATGATGTTCTTATTATTTTTTCAAGCCCACTTTCGCTAGCACCAAGTGATGATAAAAGTTCGTGAGCCTCAGCATCATCAAGTCCTATTAACTCTTCTTCTATCTTTGCGCAAAGTTTTATAACTTCATGGTTTGATTTTTTTGCATACTCTTTTAATTGTGTAACATATTCATTATCACTTGCTATAAAGCCTTCATCTACGTTAGCGCCATATATAACTTCTTTTGCACTTAAAAGCCTAAGCTCTTTATTTAAAGCCTTGTATATATCACTATCTCGTTCATCAAAGCTACTAGCACTTAATCCGTCATTTAAGTGTGCTAAAAGTTTATTTGCTATTTCTAAGCTATCTTTTGCACCCTTTATATTTGCTTTTGCTTCTTTGTTTAGTTTTTCTATTTTTTTATTTATCTGTTCTATATCAGCTAAGATTAGCTCAGTTTGTATTATCTCTATATCTCTAACCGGATCAACTTTGCCCTCAACATGGGTAATGTTTTCATCATCAAAACAACGAACCATATGAAGTATAACCTCTGTTTCTCTTATATTTGATAAAAACTTATTACCAAGTCCTTCGCCCTTGCTAGCACCTTTTACAAGCCCAGCAATATCAACAAATTCTATTGTTGAATACTGTATTTTATTTGGATTTACGATTTTTGCTAACTCGTTTAGTCTTTTATCAGGAACAGCAACTATTGCCTTGTTTGGCTCTATTGTGCAAAATGGATAGTTTGCACTTTGAGCATTTTGAGCTTTGGTTAAAGCATTAAAAGTTGTTGATTTACCTACGTTTGGAAGTCCTACTATGCCTACACTTAAACCCATTATGCCTCCTTCGCAATTTCATTTAGATAATATAAATTCATTCTTACACCAGCACCGCTAGCCCCATGTTGGTTGTATCCCCAAGCTTTTTGAACATATGCTGGGCCGGCTATATCTTGGTGCATCCATTTTTGTTTATTTTCATCTCTTATAAACTTATCTAAAAATAATCCAGCTGTTATAGCACCACCATATCTTGAACTAGATATATTGCAAACATCCGCAATAGGTGTTTTTATAAGTTCTTTTAGATGCTTATTAAAATGAAAAATTGTAGTTAATTCGCCACTTTTTGATATTTTTTTTCTAAAATCCTCTTTTAATTCTTCATTATTTCCCATTATGCCACTTGTATATTCTCCAAGACCAACAACGCAAGCACCCGTTAATGTAGCCATATCTATTAAAGTATCTGGTTTAAAATCTTGCGCCCAGCTTAAACAATCAGCCAAAACAAGTCTTCCCTCCGCGTCTGTATTTCTAATCTCTATGCTAACACCTTCACGAGACATAATAACATCATCAGGTTTATAGGCATTTCCGCCTATCATATTTTCAGTTGCTCCAAGTATAACATGTACTTCTATATCAAGCTCAAGCTCACTTGCCCCTTTTATGATACCAAGTGCTGCCGCGGCTCCACTTTTGTCAGCTTTCATTGTTACCATATAATCAGCTGGTTTTAAGCTGAGACCGCCGCTATCATATGTAAGTCCCTTTCCTACAAATATTATCCTTTTTTTTGCATTTTGTGGTTTGTAGATCATATGAATAAGTCTAGGTGGATGAACACTTGCTCTATTTACAGCCAAAAATGCATTCATATTTTCTTTTTTCAAAAATTCTTCATCATAAACTTCGCAGGTTACATTTTTTAGCTCTTTTGCTAGGTTTTTAGCATCATTAGCCATTTTTATAGGAGTATATATTTCTGGTATTTCGTTTACGATATTTTTTGTAAAGTTTGTTGCATTTGCTATTATTTGACCATTTTTTAGACCAAGTTCAGCTTTGCTTGCATCAACTGTTTCATCGTTTAGTTCTTCTTGTGTTGAGAATATTATATTTTGAAGCTTTGATTCTTTTTTCTCTTTTTTGTATTTGTTAAATTCATAACTTCCCAGAATAAATCCTTCAACTATACTTTGAAAACTCATTTTTTGGCATTTTGAGAGATAAGATGCAAGTTTTATGCTTTTTATATTCAAAGATTTTACTGCTTCAAATGCCTTGCAAGCACCAAGCCTTAGCTCTTCATAATCAAGATTTTCTATCCCAATATAAAGAGTTTTTGTTTTTTGTATCAAAACACTTCCAGAACCATCAAACCCAAAAAAATCAAATTCTTTTTCATCTTTTATAAATTTATGTTTTAAGTTTTTGTCTATTACAAAAACCAATGTTAAATCAGCTTGAATTTGATCTAATGGCTGATTTATGATTTCAAATTTCATTTCTTTTCCTTTTTTTAATTTCATGTCTTTTGTTTAAAATATTATCTTCAAATTTTTTAAATGCAAAAATCAATATTGACAAAAATATTATCACCAAAGGTATTGCTATATACCAATGATTTTTTGAATGTTCTAATACTTTTATAATTTTATCACCTAATATATATGAAGGTAGTATTGTTATGCTAGCCCATGCTAAAGCACTTATGAAATTTATAAACGCAAATTTCTTAGCACTGTATCTTGTAAGACCTATGCTTATTGGCAAAATTGTTCTAAGACCATACAAATATCTTTGTATAAATATAATCCAAGAGCCATATTTTTTCATAAGCAGGTGAGCTATGGCAAATTTTCTTCTTTGTGATTTTAATTTTTTTGATATCTTGCTTTTGTTGTATCTGCCGATATAAAAATATAGCTGATCTCCAGCAAAGCCACCCAGTGCTGCTACAAATATGGCTAATGGTAAGACAATAACTCCAGTATGAGATAATATTCCTGCCATTATAAGAGCCATTTCTCCTTCAAGCATACACCATATAAATATAATTATGTAACTATAGTCATGTATTAAGTTAATGAAAATTTCTTCCATTTAAATCTCTAATATATTATAAATATTTGTTAGTTTTGAAATTTCTTTATCTCCACCAAGATCTTTTAAATTTATTAAAAAACAAGCTTCAACACAATTAGCATTTGTTTGTTTTATGAGTTCTATACTAGCTTTTGCCGTTCCACCAGTCGCTATTAAGTCATCTATTAAAAGTACTTTTGCGCCTGATTTGTTTACAAAAGCATCAATATGCATTTGAACCTCATCTACACCATATTCTAAACTATATTTTTGAGATATTGTTATATATGGTAGTTTTTTTGGTTTTCTTATGGGAACAAAGCCGATTCCAAGTCTTGTAGCAAGAGCTGCGCCAAATATAAAGCCACGACTTTCTATTCCAACTATGAAATCCAAATCAAAACTTTTGTATCTTTGCTCTAAATGGTTCATTAAAAACTCAAATGCCTTTGCATTATTTAACAAAGTTGTAATATCTTTAAAAACAATTCCAGGTTTTGGAAAATCTTTTATACTTCTAATAGAATCTAATAAATATTTTTTTTCTTCTTCGTTTAAACGTAACATTTTATTCCTTATAGTAGTGCTTCTATTTTTCCTTCAAGTTCTCTTATTCTTCCTCTTAATTTGTCATTTTCTAGTCTGTATTGTGAATTTCTTGTTCTAAGTGATGTAACATCATTTTTCGTTTTATTTAATTCTTCTGTTAATATGTCTATGTTTCCTAAACTTCTTTGTAACTGAATTTGAAGTTTTCTTATCACAATCTCAGTATCTTGAAGATTGTTTTTCATAAAATCTTTTGTACTTCTTTCTTTTTTGAGTAATGTTTTAAAATAAAAAACCATTACCACAAGATATAAACAAACACATATCAAAGCCGTTAGAAAAAGCCATTCGCTCATTATCTACTCTCTTTATAATTTATTTTTATTACTCTTTTTTCGTGTCTTTCGCCTGCAAATTCTGTGCTAAAAAATGTATTTAGCATATCATAAGCAACTTCATCTCCGACAACTCTTGCTCCAAATGCTATTACATTTGCGTTATTATGTTCTCTTGATAGTTTTGCTCCTAGATGATCATGGCAAAGAGCACATCTTATATTTTCATGTCTATTTGCAGCTATGGATATGCCAATCCCTGTTCCACAAATAAGTATCCCATAATCATCATCTTTTAATTTTAAAGCTAACTCATGTGCAAAATCAGGATAATCGACGCTAACATCTGAACTATTTGTGCCTAAATCTATAACTTCAAATTTTGATTTTAAAAAATCTTTTACACGCTCTTTTAAATCAAATCCAGCATGGTCACTTGCTATATAAATTTTATTTATCTTCATTATGTTCCTCGATATCTAATTTAAAAATAACTTAAAAATATAATCAATTGGTGCAAAAAAATATTTTGAAATAGGGCTTATAATTATTACAATAAGTATTACCATTCCATATCTTTCAAACGAATAAATTTTACTTGCTATTTTATTAAATCCAAATTGTAAAAGCGTATATGTTAATGCCTTGGAGCCATCTAATGGTGGTATTGGATATAAATTTAAAAGACCTAAAAAAAGATTTATATTAAAAAGTATATATAAAAATTTTGCAGTACTATTATTTAAGTTTTCTGTAAAATTCATAAGCACAAAAAGAGAAAAAATAGCTAACACGATATTGTAAAATATGCCAGCAAGTGCCACAAATACGCCAGCTTTATAACCACCATTTTTTATAACTACGTTTATGTTTACAGGAACTGGTTTTGCCCAACCAAATAAAAAACCGCCACTAAAATAAAGTATAGCCGGAAGTATAATAGTTCCTATCGGGTCTATATGGCGAATAGGATTTATACTCAGTCTATTTTGGGATTTTGCGGTGCTGTCTCCAAATTTATAAGCGACCCAGCCGTGCATTATCTCATGTCCCACTATTGCAATTATCAACGCTAAAAGTAAAAATAGTATCTCTTCTAGATTAATATTAGTAAAGTCCATCTATGTCATCCTCTTTTATAGCCGAGTCTATTATTTGCTTATCGTTTTCCAAGGTCTCTACAAATCTTCCTATTCTTTCCCATCTGATTTTGTAGTCCTTGTCCCAGCTAAAATAAACAAACCAAGGTTTACCAACTATATATCTATATTTAACGCTTCCCCAAAATCTACTGTCATTTGAATGATCTCTATTGTCGCCCATCATAAAATACTCGCTTTCAGGCACTTTTACATAAAATGCATTAAACGCAAGTCCATTTATAGCACTATCTAGTTCTTTTACTTCAACTGGCGTCATTGCAAGTTTTTTTGAGTTATAATAATAAATCATTTGTTCAAACATATTTGCATTTTTATCATAATGTATGCCATGGAATTTATATGGCTCTTTTACAAATAACTTTCCATTTAGTGTTGTTATGTCATCTTTGTTGTAGTTTGCTTTTATAAAACCATCACCTTCTTTTGGCCTTAAAAAAGTTTGTTTTTCTGTAAAAATTATCTCATCTCCGCCGATACCAAAACATCTTTTTACATAATGTATTTTTTCATTGTGTGGATATCTAAAAATTACGATATCTCCTCTTTTTGGGCCTTTATCGGTTATGAGGTGGTCGTTTTTATTAAAATCAGGCAAAACTCTCATCTCAAGCCAAGGTATTCTAGGTATTGGAATTCCATAACTAAACTTTTTTGCAAATAAAAAATCGCCTACTAGAAGAGTGTTTTTCATAGAACCGCTAGGTATTACAAATGCCTGTGCTATAAAGAAAATAACAAACAATACAATTATTATAGTTCCAGTCCAAGAGCTAGAAAAATCATATAACTTACTTAAAAATTTTTTCATATACTTCTTTCAAATTATAAATTAAACTAAGCCAAGTTTTTTGGCTCTATTTTGTGTTGATTTTATTGTGTTTTTTAAAAGCATTGCTATAGTCATAGGTCCAACTCCGCCTGGAACTGGAGTTATATAGCTAGTTTTTTCAGCTACATTTTTAAAATCAACATCTCCACAAAGAGAGCCATCATCAAGTCTATTTATACCAACATCAATAACAATAGCACCATCTTTAACCATATCTTTAGTTACAAAATTAGGCTTTCCTATTGCAGCTACTATTATATCCGCATTTTTACAAATTTCTTTTAAATTTTTAGTTTTAGAGTGTGTTATGGTTATTGTTGCGTTTGCGTTTAAAAGTAAGCTCGCCATAGGTTTTCCTACGATATTGCTTCTTCCGATTATTACAGCATTTTTTCCAGCTGGATCAATGTTATACTCATTTAACATATTCATTATTCCCAAAGGGGTACATGGTACAAATCCATCTTTAAAACCACTTGCTAGTTTTCCGACATTTATAGCGTGAAAACCATCAACATCCTTATCGCATCTGATATTTTCTAAAACAGTATTTGTGTCTATGTGTTTTGGTAAAGGAAGTTGAACTAAAATTCCATCCACTCCATCATCTAAATTTAATACATTAATAAGTGCTAAAAGTTCACTTTGGGTTGTGCTTTCTGGCAAACGGTGTATTATGGATTTTATTCCTGTTTGCATGCAAGCTTTTTCTTTTGAGGCAACATAGGTTTGACTAGCCTTGTTTTCACCAACCAAGATAACAGCAAGTGCAGGCTCCACTCCTATATTTTTTAAGACTTCTGTCTCGTGCTTTATCTGCTCTTTTGCATTCGCACTACTTATTTTGCCATCTAAAATTTTCATATAAATTCCTTAAATTAAAAGCGTTTTTAATCACAAAAGTTGTATCATACCTAAAATTTATTTAAAAATTTAGAAATTTGGAAGTTAATGAAAATAGTTTTTGTTTTTTTTGCATTTTTGCATTTTTGTTTCGGGACAGATTTTATCACAAAAAAAGAGTATGCCAAGATGCTCTATTCAAATCCAAGGGGTATAGGTTGTAATCTTTGTCATGGAGATAAAGGCGAAGGTATGGTTATTGCAAAATACAAAACACTAGATAAAAAAACAAAACAACTTATAGCAAGAGAACTTACATCGCCTAGTATAAATGATGTAGAGTTTGATTGTTTTAAAAATGCTCTAAAAAAGACAAGTTTAAATTTTATTTGCAAGGGTGTTGTAAAAAAAACAAGATCAGATAGTATAATGCCTAGCTATTTTTTAACAGATGATGAGATCAAGATATTATATGAATATGTAGTAAATTTAAAGGATAAAAAATGACAAATAAAGATGCGTTTAACGAAGCTAAAAAATTTATACCAGGTGGTGTAAACTCTCCGGTTAGAGCTTTTAAAAGTGTTAATGCGGATCCTATCGTGATACAAAAAGGAGATGGTTCTTATTTGTATGATGTGGAGGGTAAAAAATATATTGATTTTATACAAAGCTGGGGGCCACTTATATTTGGACATTGTGATAAAGATATACAAAATGCTATAAGTTCGGCTTTAAGCTATGGTATCAGCTACGGCGCTCCTAGTCTAAATGAGACTACACTTGCTAAAATAGTATGTGATAAATTTAAAAACATAGATAAAATTCGTTTCGTTAGTTCAGGCACAGAGGCTACAATGAGCGCTATAAGAGTGGCTAGGGGTTATGCGAAAAAAGATGGACTTATAAAATTTGAAGGTTGCTATCACGGACACTCAGATGCACTTTTGGTAAAAGCTGGTAGTGGTGCCACTACTTATCTTCACGCATCAAGTGCAGGAGTTCCTGAAAACACAGTAAAAGACACACATTTAGCTATATATAATGACCTGCAAAGTGTTGAAAATATTTTTAAAACTCAAAGCATTGGTGCTGTTATAATAGAGCCAATAGCTGGAAATATGGGCTTAGTTCCTGCTAAAAAGGAATTCTTACAAGGTTTAAGAAAACTTTGCGATAAATATAAAGCGGTGTTAATATTTGATGAGGTTATGAGTGGTTTTAGAGCTTCTGAGTTTGGCTCTTTGCCTTATCACGATGTTCTTGCTGATATGATTACATTCGGAAAGGTGATAGGCGGTGGCATGAATGTCGCTGCTTTTGGTGGCAAAGATGAGATAATGGATTGTCTTAGTCCAAATGGAGCTGTGTATCAAGCTGGAACATTAAGTGGAAATCCTTTGGCTATGGCCGCTGGTATAGCTTGCCTTAAAAAGATAAACGAAAATCCTGAAATTTATAAAAGATTAGAAACTATGGCAAATAACTTGATAAATGGTTTTAAACAAGCTGGAGCTAAATATGGTGTTGATATCCAGATAAATGTCCGTGGTTCTATGTTTGGATTTTTCTTTAATAAAAATGAAGTTTTAAACTACGATGATGCTTTAAAAAGTGATACAAAAATGTATGCTTTGTTTCACCAAGCAATGCTTAGCAGAGGCGTATATCTAGCCCCTAGCCAGTTTGAGACAGGGTTTGTTTGCTCCACTATGACAGATGAAGATATAGAGTTTGCCGTAAATGCCGCAAATGAATCATTTAAGGAGATAACTCAATAATGGCAAGAATAAAAGATATCGTTGGTGCAGCCGAGCAGCTTAGTTTGGGTATATCTATAGTTGTTGCTGTTTTGATTGGAGTAGGGCTTGGTATGTGGCTAAAAAATATTACCGGACTTGGATTTATGCTTTGGGTTGGAGTTGGATTTGGTATCGCAGCAGCTGTTTTAAATATCAAAAAGGCATATAAACAGCAGATAAAAAGTTTGGATGAATTAAAAGATGAAAATAGATATAAATTTTCAAAAGACAACAATGAAATTTAAAAAACTTTTTATTATTTATTTGATTTTTTGGTTATGTCTTAGTGGTTTTGGACTAGCTTTTGCTGATGATTTTTTTTATAGCTCTCAGATTGGATATTTTTGTTCCATTTTTATAGCTTTTGTTAGTTATAAAAGTTATAAGAGACGTGTTTTAAAAAAGTTAAAAGACAAAAATAAACTAGATGAGATTGATGAAGATGATGAAGAGCAGATTGATGATAATATAAGTTTAGAAGATGAAAAGCGAAGGTTAAAAACAAAAAAAATAAGACTAAAAGATATGAATTTAGATATGGCATTTGTTCCTTATCGTTTGTTTGCCTATGCTTTTTTTGTTATCGGATTTTTTTTACTAAAACGACATGATGTTTTAAATGTTTTTGGGCTGCTTGTTGGCTTAAGTATGATGCCTATTGGTGCTTTGGTGCTTGGTTTTTTACAAAGAAACGAAACAAAATAATTAATAAATTTTAAGGATAGAAATGTCAAATAGCAAACGCATTATAAAGACTATGATGCCTCTGTTTTTGGGTATGAGTCTTTTATTTGTCGGAAATGGACTAGTTGTTAGTTCTCTTTCTACATTGCTTAAACAAATGAATATTGATAATGTGACTATCGGTCTTATAAATGCGTGCTTTTTTGTTGGAGCCATACTTAGCACTTTAACATCTCACATTATAATTTCAAAAGTAGGGCATATTCGCTCATTTGCTATTTTTAGCGCGTTTTTTGGTGTTTGTTCTATGGTATATGAGCTTGGTACAAATTTGTATTTTTGGGCATTTTTAAGAGGGTGTTTAGGTTATTGTTACTATGCCCTTTTAGTTGTTATAGAAAGTTGGTTAAATGAAAAGGCAAGAAATAAAAATCGCTCAAGAATATTAGCCTTTTATGAAGGAGTTTTTTATGTATCTTTTGGTGTGGGTATTTTGATTTTAGCTTTAAATCTAAAACCTACTCAGATTTTTATAATATCGGCTGCTTTTATTATGCTTTCAAGTATACCTTTGAATTTAACAAAGATAAGACAACCAGCTATTCCTCAAAGACAAAATGCAAGTTTTCCTAAAATTTTTTCAGTAGCACCACTTGCGCTTGTTGGAAGTATTGTTGCTGGTGTTTTAATAAATGGATTTTTCTCTATGGCAAGTTTGTTTATACTGTCGCAAGGTTTTTCTTTGGCTAATGTATCATTTTTTATGACCATAGCTATGCTTGGTGGATTTGTTTCTCAGTTTATTATGGGCTATTTATCAGATACACTTGGTAGAAAGTTTGCTATCATATCATCTTCTTTGGTTGGTTTTTTAGCATCGGTTGGTTTTTTATTTGTTGGAGATAATATTGTATTACAATATATATTGTCATTTTTTCTTGGTGGTGGTATTTTTTGTCTTTATGTTTTATCTTTGGCTAGGGCAAATGATATGCTAGAGCATAAATCAAAAAGCATGGAGATCGGAAGAACGCTTTTGTTTAGCTACTCTTTTGGTTCTCTGGTTTCATCTATTGTTATTGGTTTTGCTATGAATTTTTTTGGAAATTTTGGTTTTATATATGTTTATATTGTTTTGCTTTTTATACTTATAGTATTTGCGTTAACAAAAGAGAGTATACCAAAAGAAGATAGAATAAGCTATAACCCTCATACTATTAAAACAACTGTGATAGATGAGTTAAATATAGAGTATGAAAATCAAGAATCAAAGCAAATTTAATTAATGGCAGATATAACAACAAATATACAAAATAGTATCAATCAGACCGGTCTTAATACAAATGTAAAACAGACTGGTCAAATTTTTAAAAAACAACCACAGCCTAATACAAAAGATACTATTGCTAGAGATAAATTAGAGCTTGAAAATGTAGATAAGTTTATAAATAAAGTTATGAATGAGCTTTCTGGTGCAAAAACCAAAAATCAGACAAACAAAATTTTGCAAATGGTAAAAGATACAAAGATAGCCCCAAATTTAGCAAACGATATACAAAATGTCGCCAAGCTTATTGAAAATGATGAAAGCATACAAAACAATCCAGCTTTAAAAGATCTGGCTTTAAAATTAAAAGAATTTTTAAAACCAATAGCTGATATAAAAACCGCCACTTTAAACGAACAGGTAAGAAACTCAGGTGTTATGCTTGAGGGTAATTTAAAAGAAGCATTGAATCCGCAAAAGCTTCCAAGCTCTATAAATAAACTTTTATTTGATATAAAAAATCTTTCAAATAATGATTTGCTTGATAAAATTTTAACCTTATCAAAAAATGAAAATTTAAACGATAATGATTCATTCTTGAAATTAAAAGAAATTTTAAAAAATGAAGAAACGGCGCTTTTAAAAACATTAAACAATTCAAATATAAAAGGCTTATTAACAGATGTAAATAAGCTTGATAATATATCTAAATTTCTTAGTAAATTTCAGACAAATATTGAAAATAGTGGAGATAAGGTTAAGCTTTATGTTGATAAATTGCAAGATTTTGTATCAAAACTTGATAATAAAATAAACTCTTTGAATACAAATGAAAAATTAAATCAAATTTCTGGTTTTTCTTCAAATTTTAAAGATTTAAAAATAGCTTTAAAAGATATACAAAATACATTAAAATCATTAAACAATATTGGAGATGAGATCAATCTTATAAAATCTTTTGATAACTTGCTTGATGGTAGTAGTTCAAATTTACAGTTTAAGTTGCAAAGTGCTGCAAGAAGACTTAGTGCTAGTTTGACTTTTATAGATAATAATGCAAGTGATGCGAGTAATAAACTAAAAGAGATAAAACATATCTCAAATCAGCTAAAAATAGCATCAAATGATATAATGAATATTGAAAAAAATAACATAGATGTCGCAAAAATAATTAGTAGTGATATAAAAAGCACTTTGCTCTCTATACAAGAAAAATCAGCAGGATTAAATAACTCATCTCAGATAAATCAAATAAGTGAAAAGATGTTATCTCAGATAGAGATACATCAAATGGTTTCTAGTATAGGTGGTGGAATTCAGACATATTTGCCATATATTTGGGATGGGGTTGATGGTGGAAGTATAGCTTTTAAGCAAGGCAAAAGAGATAGATATTATGCTCAAATAGATTTAAATTTTAAGCAATATGGCAAGGTTAATATAATGGTTGGACTTATAGATAAAAAATATATAGATATATCTATCGCCACTGCTCAAAAATCACTTAAAGATATAATATTTAATGAAGCAAAGGAGCTTAAAATCTCTATCTCAAAACTTGGTTTAATTGTTTCTAATTTTAATTTAAAGGTGCTATCTAAAAATGAAATTGCTGCAAAATTTAAAGATTTTTCAGGTCTTGAATTTGGTTTTGACAAGAAGGCTTAATGGCAAATATTATTAAGAAAAAAGCTGTTGCTCTAGGTTATAATAAGAAAAAAGATAATGCCCCAAAGGTTATGGCTAGCGGTAGTGGCGAGGTGGCAAACAATATTATAAATTTAGCAAAAGAGCATAAAATTCCAATAAAAGAAGACCCTGATCTTATAGAAATTTTAAGCAAGGTTGAAGTAAATCAAGAGATACCATCAAACTTATATAAGGCTGTTGCTGAGATATTTAGCTTTTTGTATAAAATGACAAATAAGTCTTGATAATTTAAACAAAAATGATATAATCCAGCACCCAAACCACTTTAAGTAAAGGAGATATTATGAAATTTTATGATTCGTGTGTAGAAAAATTGCACAATGTAGATCTTGCATTACTTTTTGTTCGTCTTGGTTTAGCATTTACTATTATTTTTCATGGTATTGCTAAAGCTTCACATGGTATTGCAAAAATTCAAGATCAGCTTATTAATATGCTTGGCTTCCCTGAATTAATAGGAACTTATTTTGCATATTTGGTTTATCTAGGTGAAATAGTAGCCCCAATTATGCTTATATTAGGTGTATTTAGTAGATTGGCTGCTGTATTTACATTGGGAACAACATTGTTTATTTTTATTGTAAAACATTCTGTTTTATTCGGCTTAGATGCAAGAACTGGTGGATTAATTCTCGCTGAAGCTTATTTTTATTTAACTAGTTCACTTGCAATAATCTTTGCTGGAAGTGGTAAATACGCTCTTAGAAAAGACTAAGAGGTATTATTAAAAGCAATTTTATATTGCTTTTTTATTTTTATTGTTTTAAATTTTAAAAGTGGTTTGTTGGTGTTGTTTGAATAAATTTTAAGCATTTTTCAATGCTTAAAATTTATTTTTTACCTCATTTTAGTTTATTTTACACTTGCTAGTTTTCTTCTCATATAAGCTATTTTGCTTTGCAAAGGTAAATGTTTTGGACAGTTGTCTTCACAAGCAAGCAAGCTCATACAACCAAATACTCCATCATCATCGCCTATAAGCTCATAAAAGTCTTCATCTGTTCTTTTGTCAAGTGCATCAATTTTAAATCTAGCTACTCTATTTAATCCAACAGCACCTATAAAATCTTTTCTCATAATAGCGGTTCCACAAGCAGCAACGCAAATACCGCATTCTATACATCTATCAAGCTCAAATACTTCTTGTGCTACTTCTGGCTCAACCTTTTCTTCAAGTTTTGATATATCTGTTTTGTGATCTGTGTGTATCCAACTCTCAACCCTTTTGCTCATAGCATTCATCCAATTTCCAGTATCAACGCTTAAATCTTTAATGAGTCTAAATACAGGAAGAGGCATTAGCTCTATAATACCACTTTCAAAATCTTTTGTAAGTGTTCTACATGCTAAACTAGGCTTGCCGTTTATTAGCATTCCGCAGCTACCACAAATTCCCGCACGACAAACAAAATCAAAGCTTAGATCTGGATCGTGTCTTTCTCTTATATAATTTAATGCTATAAATATAGTCATTCCAGGTGTTTCTTCTAGCTCATAGGTTGCAAAATATGGTTTTGAAATTTTGCTTAATGGGTTATATTTAAATGCTTTAATTGTTATTTTTCTACTCATATCCTATACCTGCTCTTTCATTTGGTGCTTTATATTTTGGTTGTAATTCATAATGCATAAGTGCTTCTTGTATCTCTTGTCTGCTTTTGCCTTCAGCTTGCATTTTTGAACGAATTTCATCAACTTGAGCTTGCCTTATGGCGCTATCAGGGTGTTCTATTATATTTCCCTTTGCTCCATATCCTCTAAATGCTGGAGGCATTTCCATTTTCATAATATCAAGTTTTTCATATTCTACCGTAGGCATTGTGTCGCCTTCTTTCCAGCTTGTAAGAGTTCTACTTAACCAATTTAAATCATCTCTTTTTGTATAATCTTCTCTATAGTGTGCTCCACGACTTTCTGTTCTTAAAAGAGCGCCGTAAGCTATACAAAGAGCTAGCTTTAGCATTTTTGGAACTCTGTATGCCTCTTCAAGTTCAGGGTTGCCGAATAAATTTTTGTTACTTACTTTTACATCAAGCGAGTGTTTGTATAATTCTTCAAGCTCTTTTACTGCCTTTTCAAGTCCTTCGCCTGTTCTAAATATGGCAACATGTTCCCACATTATATCTTTCATCTTGTTTTTAATCTCAAAAACATTGAAATGACCATCTTTTTTTATTAGATTTTGCATATAGTCTATTTGATCTTGGACAAATTTATTTATGTTTTGTGTTTTTATCTCTATTTCGTGAGTATTACAGTAATCAGCAAAATAATCACCAACAATCATACCAGCAACAACTGTTTCAGAAACAGAGTTTCCTCCAAGTCTATTAAAACCATGCATATCCCAACAAGCAGCTTCTCCCGCACTAAATAGACCTTGAAGTGTTGGACTTTCTCCTTTTGCATTTGTTTTAATCCCGCCCATTGAATAATGTTGCATAGGTAAAATAGGAGCCCAACCTTTAGGACCTTCATCTGCCGGATCTATCCCATTAAAAATTTGGCAAATTTCTTGAACATCACGTAAATTTTTCTCTATATGTTCACGACCAAGTATACTTATATCAAGCCAAACATGATCCCCATAAGCACTTTTTACACCTTTGCCTTTTCTTATGTGTTCCATAATTCTACGACTTACAACATCACGACTAGCAAGTTCTTTTTTTTCTGGTTCATAATCAGGCATAAATCTATATCCGTCAACATCACGCAATATTCCACCATCCCCACGGCATCCCTCTGTTAGTAAAATTCCGCTTGGAACTATAGGTGTTGGGTGAAACTGCACAGCTTCCATATTTCCTAGTCTCGCCACCCCTGTTTCTAGAGCTATTGCTGCACCTATGCCCTCACAAACAACAGCATTTGTGGTATGTTTATAGACTCTTCCATATCCACCGGTTGCTATAAGTGTTCCTTTTGATACATAAGCGGTGATATCGCCGGTTATTAAGTCACGAACTATAGCACCGTAGCAACGGTTGTTCTCATGAATTAATGCTATAGCTTCTTTTCTATCTTCAATTGCAACATTGTGTTTTAATGCTTCGTTTGCAACAGCAAATAGCATTGTGTGTCCTGTTGCATCAGCTGTATAACAGGTTCTCCATTTTTTTGTTCCACCAAAATCCCTAGAGTGTATAAGACCATGAACTTCTTCTTTTTCAACTATTGTTGTTTTTTGTGCGTTTATAATTGCACTTCTTTCACCTTTTTTTATTCTTGTCCATGGAACACCCCAAGCCGCTAATTCGCGAATAGCTTTTGGTGCAGTTTGGCAAAACATTCTAGCAACATCCTGATCGCACCCCCAGTCACTTCCTTTTACAGTATCTGCAAAGTGAACATCTTCGTTGTCGCCTTCACTCATTTTAGAGTTACCTAGGCTCGCTTGCATTCCACCTTGTGCGGCTGCAGAGTGCGATCTTTTAACTGGAATAAGGCTTAACACTATAGTGCTAAGACCTTTTTCTCCAGCCGCAACAGCAGCTCTAAGCCCAGCAAGTCCACCACCAATGACTAGCGCATCACAATATTTTACATTCATTTTTCTAAGCTCCTATTTCCAATTAATGACTAAGGCCAATCCATATAAAATCGGCTATTAATGCTATTGTTGCAAGTGCTCCAAAAATAGCAAAAATTATTGTTCTAGCTTTATTTCTTTTTTCTAGCATCTCTTGTCTGTTAGCACCATCAATGCTTATCCATTTTACATATAACCTGTACATGCCAATACTTGCATGAACAACCATAAAAATAAGAAGTGCAAGATAGAAAAATTCCAATGTTTCAAAATTTGTAGCAGATGTTTTAGCTGTTATTTTGGTTGGATTAAACATAATATCAACAAGATGAGCGCTTGCTGTAAAAAATAGAACAAATCCTGTTAAAAATTGAAACCACCATAGTGTAGTATCAAAATGTTTTATGCGATTTTTATGACCTACAAACATTATATATTGTTTGAAGTTAGCTGGAAACTTTCTCATTGCTAAAAATGCATGAACCATAAAAATAACAAATATAAAAGCAGCGATTAAATTTGTTATTATTGGTAATCCACCTTCAAATAAAAAACTAGCTTCCGCAAACTCTACAACTGCATTAAATGCATCTTTGCCAAAGATTATTGTAGATGTGAAAACCATATGACATAGTATAAAACAGGCTAGAATAAGCCCTGTTATACTTTGTAATCTATCCCAGCTGGCGGTGCAACGACTTTTTTTGCAGTCTGAGCGAACACCTAAAAAACCCTCAATAAGCCCGGTCATGAATACTCCTTACTTTAAAATTATATTAATAAAATCTTAATTAATATAATTAAATAAAATTAATAATTTTGTAATTATATAAAAAAAATACTTTAGCTAAATTTAAATTATTTTTTTAAATAAAAGTATGTAAAGCAACCTATAAAAATCATTGCTAAAGATAACAAATGACCCATAGATAGATTTAAAAATATAAAGCCTAGATTATAATCAGGCTCCCTAAAAAACTCTGATACAAACCTAGCAATAGCATATAAAATAGCATATAATGCAATAAGCTCTCCATTAAATTTCTTAAATTTCCTATAAAAAAATAAAATAATAAAAACTATTAAGCCTTCAAGCACAGCTTCATAAAGCTGAGAAGGGTGTCTCATAATACCACCTACCTTTATCGCCCAAGCTACATCGGTTGCTCTTCCAAATAACTCTTGATTTAAAAAATTTCCTATACGACCAAAGAAATACCCAAGTGGTATCGATATAGCACACAAATCCAAAAACATCAAGCTATTTTGTTTATATTTTTTACAATATGCAAATGTAGCTATTAAAAATCCAACAACAGCACCGTGATAGCTCATACCGCGAATTCCAACAAAAACTCCGTCATAAAATGGGTTAAAAATTTGCCAAGGGTTGGTTATGTACCATAATGTATCATCAGAATAAATAAGTATATATCCAATCCTAGCACCAAGAATAACTCCAACTTCAACCCAGAAAAAATAATTATCAAGCATAGAGTTGCTTATAGGTATTTTGTCTTTTTTAACAAAATATTTAGCCATGCTTAATGCTACTAATAATGCTAAAACATACATTATTCCATACCAGTGGACATTTATTCCAAAAATACTAAATGCTACGGGATTAAAGTGTGTATAAATTTCATTCCAAAAAGTCATATAAAATCTTTCATTTGTGTAATATGTAAGTTAGGATTTTACAATATAAAACTTATTGTTTTGATAAAATTTGTATAAAATTATATCTTTAAAATTAGTTTATGCTATCTTTTGCATGTATTGGTAATGCTAAAAATTCAAAATCATTTGTTTGTATTGTTTTTAAAAAATTATGTAAATTTAAAAACTCTTGCATTGTTAAGTTTATCTCCCACTTGGCACCTTTTTCGTTAAAATCTTTTTTGATATCAAAAATATTGTTTGTTTGAAAATAGTGTTCAAATCTTGAAATAAGTGAAAAATTTGTAAAAAACACAACACTCTCTTTTTGTATAAAATCAATTAAAATTGCTTCATTTATAGCTAAATTTGTAGCTGTTGAATAAGCCCTTACAAGACCTCCTGTGCCAAGTTTTATTCCACCAAAATATCTTACTATAAGTATTGCTGAGTTTATTAGGTTTGCACCCCTTAAAGCATTAAGTGCTGGTGGGCCGCTTGTTCCTTTTGGCTCTCCATCATCGCTTTGATTTTCAACAATTTGTCCGTATTTATTCATAACTCTATAAGCCCATACTATATGAACAGCTTTTGGGTGTTCTTGTTTTAGCGATTCGTGCATAGTTTTGAAATTTTCAAAAGGTGTTAAAAAAGCTAAAAAATTAGATTTTTTTATGTCTATTTGGGCTTTAAATGTATCGTTTATTGTTTTTAGCATATCTAAATTAAGGTGGGTAAATCCCACCTAGTTATTAATTTTTTCTTGTTTTGGCATCAGGAGTAAATAGTTGTTTGTTTAACAATTTAAAATCACCAACAAACTTTTGACCCTCATCACTAACAATCCAGTCTATAAATTTATTTGCATTTTCTACATCGGCATTTTTGCAGTGTTTCGGGTTTACAGCTATTATTGAGTAGAGATTTTTAAGGCTTTCATCACCTTCATTTACTATAACTAAATCAGGGTTTCCTTTAGCATTTGCTTCATATTTGATATATGTTCCTCTATCAGTAAAGCTAACACCTTTTTGCTCTTCAGCAGCTTTTATAGTAGCTAGCATTCCTTGACCTGTTTGACGATACCAAGCTTCGTTTTCAGGAACACCATTTGCCATTTTTTTCCAAATTCCTTTTTCTTTGTTGTCTGTTCCTGATTTGTCGCCTCTTGAGAAGAATGGAATTTTTTCTTTGTTTATTACTTCAAATGCACCTTTTAAGTCTTTGCCTTTAAATTTATCAGCAATACTTTTATCAGCTATTAAAACAAAATCATTATACATAACAGCTTTTCTTTCTATACCGTAGCCATTATTTACAAAATCCATTTCTACCTTTGGAGAGTGAACAAAAAGTATGTCAACATCACAGTTTTCTCCCATTTTCAAAGCAGCACCAGTTCCAACTGCTGTCCATTTTAAATCAACTCCGGTTTTCGCCTTATAAACAGGGTATATAGCATCCAAAAGTCCTGTGTTGTCAGTACTTGTTGTTGTAGCCATATTTAAATCAGAATCAGCTCCTAAAAGTGCACAAACCGCTATAATTGATGATATAAATATTTTTTTCATAAACTACCTTTCTTGTGAAATTTTATCTTATATATGCTATGATAACATAAATATGTAAATTTAGGAATTATTAAGTTGGAATTTATTACAGATGGTATTTTTACGGCTTTTAAGCTACTTATGAGCTTAGATATTGAAACATATTCTGCCATCAAAGCCACACTTTATACATCTAGTATATCGATTATTCTTGCATTAATCATAGGTCTTCCTATCGGTTTTATCCTAGGGTTTTATAAATTTTTTGGAGCTAAGGTTTTAAAATTTATAAGCGATACTATGCTTGCTATGCCAACTGTTGCAATAGGCCTTATAATATATGCTTTTATTACTAGAAATGGTCCTTTAGGGGAGTTTGGATTATTATTTACATTAAAGGCTATAGTTATCGGCCAATTAGTTTTAGCCTTGCCTATTATCATATCTTTAAGTTCTAGTATTATTGAAAATATGGATGAAAAGCACTATTTTACTATAATGTCTTATAGACTTGGTAGCTTAAGACTTGCAATGGTTGTTATTTATGAATTAAGATATTCTTTAATGGTTGTTGTAGCTAATGCCTATGGTAGGATTGTTGCTGAGGTTGGTGTTGCAATGCTTATTGGTGGAAATATAAAGTATTTTACAAGAACGATAACAACAGCAATATCGCTTGAAACAAATAAGGGTCAATTTGAAAGAGGTATAGCTTTGGCTATTGTTTTGATATCTATAGCCTTTTTGGTAAATTTATCTATTCATTTTTTAAAAAGGCTTGATAAATGATTGAGATATCAAATTTAAAAGTAGATTATAATAATTTTCGTGCCATTGATATAGAAAAATTAAACATAGACACAAAGATAAGCACAGCACTTTTAGGCTTTAATGGTAGTGGAAAAAGCACACTTTTAAAAGCTATTGCACATCTTATAAAGCCAACAAGTGGAAGTCTTAAAATTTGGGGCAAAGATAGGCTCAGTTTAGATGAACTAAAAGATATTTCTATACTTTTACCAGAGCCTATGCTTTTAAAAAGAAGTATTAGGGATAATTTTAAATTTGCTCTAAAATCAAGAGGGAATTTAGATAAATTTGATAAATATGTATATGAAGCTTTGGAGCTTGTTGGACTTGATGATAGTTTTTTACAAAAACAACATTATGAATTAAGTTCAGGACAAAACAAACGTATAGCTTTTGCTTTGATTATATGTTTAAGAGCTAAGTTAAACTTGCTTGATGAGCCTACAAATGCTGTTGATTTAAGCACGGCTAAGCAATTTGCGAAAGCTATACAATTTATGAAAGATCAGTATAAAAGTGGATTTATTATAGCTTCTCATGATGAAAAATGGCTAAGTGCTATTAGTGATGAGAGCTTGTTTTTGCACGAGGGTAGGTTAAGTGATTTTGAGCTTAAAAATATATTTAATGCTTCAAATGGGTTTATTGATTTTGGAGATTTTAAAATTGAGCTACCAAAAGAGTTTAAAAATAGTAAAAAAATAGCAATAAATCAAAATCTTATAAATTTAAGTTTTGTAAAATCAGATAATAGTATAAAAGGTATCTTGCATTCTGTTTCGCTTATATATAAAAATGATATTTTGCTTAAAATAAAAGCTGGGGATTTTTTGATAAAATGTGTTGTAAAAAATGCCAAAATAGGCGAATATACAACTGGAAAAGAGATATTTTTTTCTGTAAATGAAAAAGCATTTTTAAGCTTGGAATGATAAAATAACACAATTAAAATTTTATTTTTAGGAAATCAAAATGATACAAACTTGTCTTTTTCCGGCAGCTGGTTATGGAACTAGGTTTTTACCAGCAACAAAATCTTTACCAAAAGAGATGTTACCTATCTTAACAAAGCCATTGATTCATTATGGTGTTGATGAGGCTTTGGAAGCTGGAATGGACAATATGGCTTTTGTTGTTGGTCGTGGCAAGAGAGCTTTGGAGGATTATTTTGATATAAGTTATGAACTAGAACATCAAATAGCTGGAACAAGCAAAGAACCACTTTTAGATGATATAAGAAAGCTCATGCAAAGTGCAACATTTTGTTTTACTAGACAAAATGAGATGAAAGGGCTTGGAGATGCTATCTATACCGGAAAATCATTAGTAAAAGATGAGGCTTTTGGTGTTGTTTTGGCTGATGATTTATGTATAAATGAAGATGGTGAAGGTGTTTTGTCTCAAATGATAAAAATTTATGAAAGATATCGTTGTTCTGTTGTTGCTGTTATGGAAGTTCCAAAAGAGCAAACAAAAAGCTATGGTGTGGTGTCTGGAAGAGCTATTGAAGATGGACTTTTGATGGTTGATGATATGGTCGAAAAACCAGACCCACAAGAAGCACCTAGTAATCTAGCTATAATTGGAAGATATATTTTAACTCCTGATATTTTTAATATATTAGAAAAAACACAACCAGGTAAAAATGGAGAAATCCAAATCACAGATGCTTTAAAAACACAGGCTAAAAGAGGTATGGTTTTGGCTTATAAATTTAAGGGTCGTAGGTTTGATTGTGGAAGTTTAGATGGCTTTGTGGAAGCAACAAATTATTTTTATAAGTTAAAAAATGATTAAAAATAGTTTTTATTTTAATTTTGATGATGAAAATATAATAAATGAATATGCTAAGCGTGTAAATTTGGAACACGATAGTGGTGAAATAGGGTATTATCATCTTCCTGATTTGAACAAAAAAGAGCTTGATAAAATTTTAGAATACGAAAAAAAATTAAAAGGCATAAAAAATATTGTGCTAGTTGGTATTGGTGGTAGTTCTTTGGGTGTTAAGGCTTTAAAAATGGCTATGGCTCAAAAACAGCACACAAGAGAGCTTTTTTTTATAGATAATGTAGACCCTAGCGTTTTTGAAATGGTAACTAAGCATATAAATTTTGAAGAGAGCTTGTTTATAATAAGCTCAAAATCAGGTAATACAATAGAGACTATAAGTATATTTAAATGTCTTATTGATCTTTACAAGCCAGCTGATTTAAGTAGAAATTTTTTGATAATAACAGATAAAAATACAACCTTAGAGCAATATGCAAAAGAAAATAATATAAATTTTTTCAATATTCCTAAAAATGTTGGTGGTAGGTTTAGTGTTTTGAGTGTTATAGGGCTTGTGCCTTTGGCTTTTTGTGGATATGATATATCACTTTTACTTGATGGTGCTATGTATTGCAAAAAACAATACATAGATGAAAATGATAATTCTATCATCTTTAAGGCTTATCACTATGCAACTCACAGAAATGCTGATATAAATGTCGTTTTTAGTTATTCTAGTTTGCTTGATGGATTTAATGATTGGTATGTTCAGCTTTGGGCTGAAAGTCTTGGTAAAAAAAATGGATATAAACGTATAGGTCGCACACCTGTTGGACTTATAGGTAGCAAAGACCAACATAGTTTTTTGCAGCTTATTATGGATGGTGTTAAGGATAAAACAATAACTTTTATCAAGGTAAAAAACACCAACTCTGTAAAAATTCCATCTTTAAATATTTCTCACTTTAAAGACTGTGATTTTGTTGATGGTTTACAGCTTGGTGAGCTTATAAATTTTCAGTGTGATTCTACCAAGATGGCATTGGTTCAAGAAGGACTTAGTGTTGATGTTATAGAGCTTGATATGATTGATGAGTGGCATATGGGATACTTAGTTTATTATTATGAACTCTTGACATCAGCAACAGGAATTATGCTAGGTATTGATACTTATAATCAACCAGGTGTTGAGATAGGCAAGAGAATCCTTAAAAATATGCTTTTGAAATAAAAAATATTGAATACAATTTAAAAATTTACTTTATTTTAAGTAGCTTTTTAAATAGTTTTTTTTAAAATAAACTTAAAATTAAATTTAAGGAAATTAGAAAATGCATAATGAATTAAAACTCAGTAAAAAGATGAATGTTGGCATAAAAAGTCTTTTGATTTCAGGTTCGCTTGGTATTTTAGTTTTGATATTTATCATCAATATGTTATTTTTAGAATTTCAAGTTAAAAAAGATATGGTAAATGTTTTGCTTGAAAAATCAACTTTACAGGTAAAAGAAACAGCTAAACATATAGAGTATAT
The DNA here is from genome assembly GCF_002021925.1 of Campylobacter pinnipediorum subsp. pinnipediorum. Lineage (NCBI taxonomy): Bacteria > Pseudomonadati > Campylobacterota > Epsilonproteobacteria > Campylobacterales > Campylobacteraceae > Campylobacter > Campylobacter pinnipediorum. The sequence continues at coordinate 1,339,645 of NZ_CP012546.1, read as the reverse complement.
ATTGAATAATGAAAAAAATTACGAGAAAATTTTACAGAAATTGGTTTTAGATGAAGCTAAACAAGACAATGTTGCTTATGCTGTTGTTATAGATTCTAATATTCGGGCAATAGCACATTCTGACGAGTCCAAAAAAGGAAAAATATATGAAGACAGCTATACTAAAAATGCTGTTCGGAATTCCACTATAGCAACTAGTAGATGGTATGCAGATGTTCAAAAAACTTGGGTTTATGACATAATGATACCTATTTATAAGGATAATAAACCATTTGGTGTTATAGATATAGGTGTTCCAGAAAGTGGAATAAATTCAGTAACAGATAGAATAGTATTTTCTCAAATAACTACTTATGTGGTTATTTTTATTATTATATTAATTTTACTTCCAATATGTATTAAAGTGTTTTTTCGCTCACTTTTTGATGCTATTTTTATAATGCAAAAAATATCTGAAGGCGATGGTGATTTAACTTCTAGACTTAAAGTTGCAGGTATTAAAGAGATAAAAGAGATTGCGTATTATTTTAATCAAACCATGGAAAAAATTCAAACTCTTATATCAAATTCAAAAAAAGCATCTACAGAAAATGCTGGTGTAGCAAATGAGTTAAGCTCAACAGCACTTTCTGTTGGACAAAGAGTTGAAGAAGAAACTAATTTAGTAGCGCAAACAGTAAGTCAAGGCGAAAAAGTAGTTCAAAATGTTGCATCTACTGTTAGCTCAGCAAAAGAAAGCAGTGATAAGTTGGGTGAAGCTGGGGAAAATTTAAATACCATACAACAAGAGATGGAAAACTTAAATACTCTTTTAAATAAAACAGCATCACAAAGTTTGGAGTTAAGTCAAAAACTAACACAAACTAGCCATAATACAGCTGAAGTAAAAGAAGTTTTAACAGTTATAAACGACATAGCAGATCAAACAAATTTACTAGCACTTAATGCAGCTATAGAAGCAGCAAGAGCAGGAGAGCATGGTAGAGGATTTGCAGTTGTTGCTGATGAAGTAAGACAATTAGCTGAAAAAACACAAAAAAGCTTAAATGAAATAAACACAACCATAAATGTAGTTGTTCAGTCAGTTAATGATGTAAGCACTGATTTAAATAGTGCAGCAAAAGGCATAGAAGAAACATCAAAAGTTTCACAAGACTTAAGCGAAATAGTGCATACAAATGCTCAGATAGTAAAATCAAGCATAGATGCAAACATACAAAATACAAAAGAGTATCAAGAAGTATCAAAATCAGTAAATGAAATAATAGATCAAATCAAAAAGATAAACGATATAGCCAGCACAAATGCAAGAAGCATTGAAGAAGTAGCAAGTGCTAGTGAGCATTTATCTAAAATGACAAATCAACTTGATGGTGAGCTTGGTAAGTTTAAGGTTTAATTTTTTATTATTTAAGTGTCTCTCACATCGATATAAATAATATCATTTTGAGGACACTTTTTTGCTTTTTTAAAAAATTTAATATCTATAAAACATAATAATACTCCATTTATATTAAGCCTATTTTTACCTTATTTTTATCTCTTTATTTTTGTGTGTAAATTTTTATTTTTTAACTTTTAATGAGTTTTGTGTAGTTTAGTATTATATTTCTATGATATTTATAAGGTTTTTTGTATTATTAAGTCATATTTTTTTGTAAATTATTTAAAAAAAATAAAATAAACTTTTATATGTTTAGTCTATAGATTGAAATTTGCTTTGTGAATTAACATGAAATAATTAGCCTGAAATAAGGCTAATTATTGTTTATATAATACTTTATCTTTTGCTCTTTTCTTGAACTTGTTTTATAAAATATTTTGCATTTTCAACAGGCACATCGGGTAGTATTCCGTGACCTAGGTTAAATATATGATTTTTGTTTTGCATTATATTTAAAATTTTATCTATACCTTCATCTATGGCCTGTTTTGAATATAGTCTTGTAGGCTCCATATTTCCTTGTAGTACATATTTGTGTCCTAATTTTTCTTTTGCAAGTTCTATCGGAGTACCCCAATCAACACCAAAAACATCAAAATTCCCATCTATCTTATCAAGATATCCACTTATTCCTTTTGGAAATACTATAACAGGTATATGCGGAAATTCTGATTTTATTGCGTCTACTATTTTTAATATATAACTCCAACTAAACTCAAAAAATGCACTTTCTTCAAGAGCCGCAGCCCAGCTATCAAAGATTTGTATAGCATTGACACCTGATCTTATTTGAGTTTTGGCATAGCCTATCAAGGCATTTGTTGTTTTTTCTAAAATTTGATGCATTAGTTCAGGGTTTTGATAAAGCATTTTTTTGCTTATAGCGTATGTTTTGCTTCCTTGACCTTCTGTCATATATGTAGCTAAAGTCCATGGAGCACCCAAAAAGCCAATCAAGGCCTTATTTTTATCTAGTTTTTCTCTTGTTAGTTTTATGGTGTCATATACATATGATAAATTTTTTACAGCTTTTTGTTCATCTAGTATTTGTAGGTCTTGTATGTTTTTTATAGGTGATTTAAATATCGGACCTTCGCCTTTAACAAACTCAAGTTCCATGCCCATTTCAAGAGGAACAACCAATATATCACTAAACAATATCGCAGCATCAACCCCCAAAATATCAATAGGCTGTATCGTTACTTCACTTGCTTTTTTATAGTCTTTACAAAGTGATAAAAAATCACCCGCTTGCTTCCTTACTTGCATGTATTCAGGCAGGTATCTTCCAGCTTGACGCATCATCCAAACCGGTGTGTAAGGTGTGTCTTTTTTAAGACATGCATCTACAAAAATCATAACTTTCCTTTTGGTTTATTTATAATGATTATACAAAAAATATAAAAAAACAATCTTTAATAATAAGTTTTTGTATTAAAATACAAGATGTATTGTGGTAAATATTATTGAAATTTATTAGTTTGTGGTAGTTTAAAATAGATAAGTTATGGCGATACAAAAAATGTTATTCAAATATAAAAAAATCAACCCTTCTCAAAAATTATTTTGATTTTTTCTTTTTTGATTTTTTGGATTGATTTACTTTATCTAGTTTTATATAACCTAGCTCTAGTAATTTATTGTAAATTCTAGATACCTTTGGTCCAGCTGCTGAACCACCGTGTCCACCGTGTTCTATTATCATTGTGATAACGTATTGCGGGTCTTCATAAGGTGCATATGTAGTAAGCCAAGCGTGAGATCTTTTTAGATACTCCATATCTTCTTCTCTTGCGCGTTTTTTTTCTGTCTGCGATATTCCTATTACCTGAGCCGTTCCTGTTTTTGCAGCTACTGTTACATTTGACTCTGTGAAGTATCGTCTTGCTGTTCCTTTTGGATGATTTGCTACTTCATACATAGCGTGTCTTATTGTTGGAAGCTGTGCTTTTTCAAATTTTGTAAATATATTATCTTTTGGGGTAAAATCTGAAATTTCGTTGTCTATACTTTGTAAAAAGTGAGGAACTATATTTAGCCCTGTAGCTAGCATAGCTGTGTGTCTTGCGACTTGCATAGGAGTTGTTAAGAAATTTCCTTGACCTATTGATGTGATGAGAGTTTCACCTTGAAACCAAGATTTTCCGTATTTTCTCATTTTCCATTCCCTGCTAGGCACTGTTCCTAAAAACTCATTTGGTAAATCAACACCAGTTTTTGTTCCAAAGCCGAGTCTTTCTATAACCGGAGCTATTGCATCTATTCCTATTTTTTGACTGCTTTTATAAAAATAATCATCACAACTTTCTCTAATAGCGCTAGTTAGATTCATAAACCCATGTCCATAAATATTCCAACATCTAAATTTTCTACCACCAAGTTCATAAGAGCCATTGCAAGTATAACCTTCATTTTTACTTATTCCGGCATCTAAAAATGCCATGCCCATAGCCATTTTTACAACAGAGCCGGGAGGATAAAGACCATTTACCATTTTGTTTGTAAATGGGTGATCTAAATCTTTGATGAGCTTATCCCATTCATTTTGTGTTATTCCTGTAACAAATGGATTGAGATTGTATTCGGGAAAACTTCCAGCAGCTACTATCGCACCATCTTTTAGGCTCATTACAACCACACTACCGGCATCTTGCCCAAAAACATTAGATACAAATTGTTGAAGCTCTAGGTCTATGCTTAGTCTTATATTTTTGCTGCTAGGCGGAGTATAATTTATCTGTTCTAGTTCTTCATTTAAGGCATTGATTTTTACTTTCCTGCTACCTTCTTGTCCTTGCAAGATATTATTATAATATCTTTCTATACCACTTCTTCCTGTATGATTTGTTAGTTTTGCTAATGGATTATTATTCATATCTTGTTGATTCGCACGGCCAACATAACCTATTATATGAGATGCCAAATCATTATAAGGGTAATGTCTCTTTGAAGCAGGTTTTATCTCTAAATTTTCATGTAAAGATAATTTGGCTATATGTGGTATAAATTTATCATAGTCTATAAATTCAATAACATTTATAAAATCTTGATTATATGCAGAATCATTCTTTTTGTATTCTTTTTGTATTCTTGTTGCATTTAAATCATCAAAAGTTGATGTTAAAAAAATAATTTCTTTATCTAATACATCTGGCTTTTTTGTAAGATGAGGTTTGATTGCCACTGAAAAACCAAGTCTATTTACTGCTAAAGGTCTATCTTTTGAATCAAATATTAGACCTCTTACTGGAGCTATATATTGTGTTTTAATAGCATTTTGTTCAGCTATTTCTTCATAATATGCATTTGAATTAACACTTAGATGATATATTCTTGTAAGCAGTATGAGCCAAAAAATTATGATAATTGCAAAAACTATCCGCATTCTCATACTATACGCTCTCTAAAAAGTATTATTGCCACAAAAGACTCTATAACTATATAAATAATATATTCTATGTCTAAATATAAAAAATCGTTATTTTGAATATAGTTTATAGCATTATTTACTAGATATGTTCCTATATATCCACTTGTTACAAATATAATAAGTATTAAATTTCTATATTTCATTGTAGAAAATAGCCAATCCACTATAAAATAGAAAAAAATAAAAAATGTAATTATTGTTGAAAAAATATAAAATCCATGAACTTGTTCAGCAAAAAGTAAAAAAGCTATACTTAAATACCACCCAAAGCCAAATTCTATATATGTTCTTTGCTGTTTTCTTGCATATTCTATAACCATGTATGTGAAAAAAATTCCAAATAAAGGTGGTAGATAAACTAATATAGTCGTTAGCATTTCATATGCAAATAACAACAAAATACCAAAAAAATTTCCTATATGTTGTAAGTCCGTGTTATTTTTTTGCATTTTTATATAAATTTATTCGCTACCAAGTGTTTTTTTTATTATTGTGTTTAATGCTTTTTCTATCCCATTTTTATTTAGGGTTGATACTAAAATTCCGTCTGGATCGTTTTTTAATACTGCACTTTTAAGGCTTTGATTTAATTTATCTGATTTTGTGTATAAATTTAAAAGTTTTTGATCAGGTCTTAAAAAACTTGTTATGTAGTCATTTACGTTTTTATCTATTTCAAGATCAAAATGTCTAGAGTCTATCAAATGCACAAAAAGTCTTATAGTTTCCCTTGATTTCAAAAACTCATCTAAGTTTTTTTTCCATTCGTTGTGAGTTGATTTGGCTACTCTCGCATATCCAAAACCTGGTAGATCAACGAAAATTACATTAAATTTTTCTCCTTTTTCATCATCAAGCAAGCAAATTTCAAAAAAGTTTATGAGTTGCGTTTTTCCTGGTGTAGATGAACTTTTCGCTAAAGAGTTATGTTTTGTTAGGGAGTTTATAAGGCTTGATTTACCAACATTTGATCGACCTAAAAAGACAATTTCACTTGAATTAAATACAGGTGCTTCTTTTATACTAGGCGATGAGGTTATGAAATTTGCTGAAACTATTTTTATCACTTTTTGTCTTCTTTTACTTGAAATATAAATTTAACTGGTTGTTTTTCTGAACTTACTACATTATAAACACCAGTTTTTTGATTTACTATTATTTGTTGTCCATATACATTTTTGTCTGTTTGGATTTCTCTTAGATGTGCTTTGCCTGCAATTGTGTAAATTTCTTGCTGAGGCTCATAAGTTAGTAAATTTCCATTACCCTCATATGTTTTATCGTGTATCATTACTTTAAAGTAAACATTGTTTGTCGCTGTGTATTTTATAGGTTGTCTTGCATTGTTGAAATTTACAACAACTTTTTCAGCTCTTAACTCATCATAATCACCTTTTTTTATCTTTACATTTCCAAAAAATTCACTAATTTGTTTTTTCTCGTCAGCAAAAAAACTATCAGAAGTTATCTCTATTTGCTGAGCCTTTAATGCTGAAATTGCTAGAAAAAATATAATTATTAATTTTGATTTATCCATATTTTGACACCTTTTGCTTTTGTTATTTTGTTATTTAAATCATATATTATATTTGTTCCGGTTATGTTATTTTCATTTTTTGTGATTACAAAGTCAGTATTAGACATAAGTGTTTTATCTTTTTTATGATAAATCGCTTCTTGTGATTTAAATGTTAAACTTTGATTATTTTCATAATTTACGTTTTGTCTCAATTTTATCTCTTCGCCTTTTATTATTGCCTTATCTGCTTTTAAGAAATTATTTAGATTAGAGTTTATAAAATTTGCTCTAAAATATACTAGTTCATCGTTAGCTTTGTATCTGTTAATCTCTTTTGCCTCATATTTTGCTGATATTTTTTCATTATCAATTTCATAATCGACAACATCATTTATCTGTATATTTGATATACTAAAATCGGTTGTAAAGTTTTCAGCCATATATGGATTCGAAGATGCTAAAAAAACCATAGAAATACTAAAAATTGTAACTATTATGTAAAATATTTTTATAACCAATTTTTAGACCACTCATCGTATAAATTTTCTTTTTTTATAATTATTTCTATCATTTCTCTAATGGCACCTTTGCCACCTTTGTTTTTTAATTTTGTTTTTACTTTTAGCTCCGGTATTGCATTTTTTGGCTTAAAACTCCATTTTACACTGTTTAAAAGCTGAAAATCATTATAGTCATCTCCAATAGCGGCTGCATTTTTTAACTCAAGTCCTTCAAAATTTAATATCTCAATTGCTGTTTGCAATTTATCTTTGACACCTTGATATACATGTGTTATTTTTAAATCCTCAGCTCTACGTTCTACTATTTCTGATTTTCTTCCAGTTATTATAGCTATTTTTTTACCAAGTTTTAGCCATCCTTCTATTGCATAACCATCTTTAACATTGAAGCTTTTAAACAATTCACCGTTTGAACTGTAATTTATGCTACCATCAGTTAAGCAACCATCTACATCTAAAAAAATTATCTCTATCATAAAATTCCCTTTGTGCTAGAAATATTAATTATTACTATAATTAAAAAAGATTATTTCTAATTCCTAATCCCTTAGTATATAAGCGCCATCAAAGTGACCACTTTTTGCAAAATCTCTAGCCTCATCTTCACTTTTAAAACCTGTTAAAAACACTCTGTACATTTTAAGGTTGTCTATTATATATGTTTTTATTATGGATTTGTATCCTAATATTTGTTTGTGTTGTTTTTGATAAATTATTGCACCATTTTTGTTTCTAAAAGCACCTATTTGAACCATAAAATTCCCACCAACTATGCTTTGACTTTGATTGCTTGGATAATTTTTTTGTTCTGAAATGTTTTGACCTGCAAAGCCAACTATATCTAAAATGACAGGTGCTGTGCCTGTTGAAATCATAGATATTTTTTCAGCAGCAGCTTTTGAAAGATCTATTATTCTATTTGATACAAATGGACCTCTATCGTTTATTCTCACTGTTATATTTTTGCCATTATTTAAATTTGTAACTTTAACGATTGTGTTCATCGGTAAAGTTTTATGGGCGGCTGTTAAGTTATACATATTAAATATTTCGCCATTTGATGTTTTTTTTCCATGAAAATTTGGACCATACCAACTAGCCATTCCTCTTTGTGTATCTCCTATTTTTACTACTGTAGGATAATATGTTTTACCATTTATTGTGTATGGTCTCATTGTTGCTTTTTGAATACTTTTTGAATTATTTATTTTTGTATTAGTTGGTCCAATTGGATAGTATGAATTGGTATAAAAACAGCCATTTAATAAAAAAAGTATAGCTAGAAATGATATTTTTTTAAGGAATGACAATAGATGCCCCTGTTGTTAGTATATCAGAACTAGCAAAAGCATTTGCCTCTTTTATGTCTTTTATGTTTACATTAAATTTCTTAGATAATATTTCCAAGGTGTCACCTTTTCTTACTATGTAGTTTTGAAATTTATTTTTATCAGATCTTGGTATTATTATTTTTTGATTTATAGCTATTTTACTTGTTGTTAGATCGTTATATTCTTTTATTGCTTTGTGACTTACTCCTGAGCTTTTTGATATGCCGATTAATGTATCACCTTTTTTTACTGTATATGTATAAAATCTATTATTGTATTTTATTGGTTTGAAATTTTGATTAAAAATATCTTTTTTGTTTTCAGGTATATACACATAGTAATTTTTGGCATTTGGAGGAGTAAATGCGAAGTTTAGATGTGTATTATCATCTCTTATTTTCTTAACACCAACACCTATACTCTCTCCAATTTTTTTTAAAGAAGTGCCTCCTGGAATAGCTACTCTTATTAATTTTGCACCTTTTTTATTTAATAAATTAAAATCAGGAGATGAAGTGAAGTACTGATTTTGTTCTATAAAAGAAGCTCTTATTATCTTCATTATAAAATTTCTAGTTTCTTTTGGGAGATATCTTTTTTTTGGATCCAATAAAGTTTCTAAATCATCAGTATTTGCTTGTCTTATAGCCTTTCTTAATTTTCCTTCGCCGCAATTGTATGCTAATATCGCTAAATACCATTTTCCAAATCTATTTTTTAGACCTTTAAGATACTCTGATGCTGCTTTTGTAGCTTTTACAGGATCTCTTCTTTCATCAACATATTTGTCTATTTTAAGTCCATGAACCTTAGCTGTTGTTGACATAAATTGCCATATTCCAGCTGCTTTTGCATTTGAAATAACCTTATTAGAAAAACCAGATTCTACCATTGCTAGATAAAAAAATATGTCAGGCATACTAGCTGCTTGTAAAGTATTTTTTATCGTTGGTATATATTTGTATCCACTTTTTAATTTTCTTGAAAAATCATCTACTTGATTTTTTGTAATACTTTCGTTCATATTTTTAAAATAATTTGTATTTGCAAAATTGTAAGGTATATCTAATTGTTTTAAGATTTTTAATTGATTTTCTTGTGAAATATTTGCAAACAAATTTACATTGACAGCACTAATACATGCGAATACTAAAAGTATTTTAATTATTATATTTCTCATTTTTCTCCTTAGTTATTAAAAACTTTAAATAATCTTTTTGTGTTATCTAATACTATTTTTTTTATCTCACTTTCTTCTATTTGTAAAATTTCAGACATTTTTTTTGCAACTAAAGTTGTATATAAAGGTTCATTTCTTTCGCCTCTGTAAGGATGGGGTGTAAGATATGGCGAATCAGTCTCTATTAATAACCTGTCTGTTGGTATTTTTGGTAAAATTGAAACTAAATTTTTTGCATTCTTAAAAGTTAAAACCCCACCTATCCCAAAATAAAAATTTCCTATTTTTGCTAACTCTAATAATAACGGAGAGGCATTATAACAATGTAATATAGCTCCACTTGTAAGTTTTGAAGAATATTTTTTAAGTATATTAAAACTATCTTCATTTGCATCTCTTATATGTAATATTAGAGGTTTTTTTAATTCAATTGCTATATTTATTTGTTCTATAAAAATTTCTTTTTGTTCCTCTTTTTCTTTTATTTTGGCATTTTCATCAGTAGGTAATCTGTAATAATCTAATCCGCATTCACCAACAGCGATACATTTTTTGTGTTTTGCAAACTCCATAAGTCTTTTTTTATCAAAAGTGTCTTTGTGATAAGGATGAACACCTATTGCAAAAAAAACATCATCGTATTTTTCGCTAACACTTACGATTTTTTCCAAGTCATTACCATCTGCGCCAGGTATCAAAAACCCTTTTATCTCGTTTTTTCTAGCATTGTTAATTACTTGACTTAAATCACTATCATATTTTATATGATCAAGATGGCAATGTGTGTCTATTATCATAAATTAGCTATCTCCACTCTGTTTCTGCCATTGTCTTTTGCTCTATATAAGGCTTCATCTGCTAGTTCCATTAATTCTTCTAAAGTGTAGTTTTCGTTTCCAAATACCAACCCTATTGATGATGTTATTTTTATTGTTTTATCTTTAAAAGTTATCTGCTCATTTGCTATTTCGTTTCTTAATGTTACAAAAAATTTAACAGCATTTTCATTACTTGTGTTTTTTAACACAACACAAAATTCTTCCCCGCCAAATCTAGCCACTATGTCGCTACCTTTTGTTTTCCCAATAAGCATGTTAGAAAAACATTTAAGCACTAAGTCCCCAGAATCGTGTCCATATGTGTCATTAACATTTTTGAAAAAATCTATATCAAATAATGCTATTGCAAATTGTTCATTTTGCTCATATGCGTGGATTGTGTAGTTTAGCATATTATCAAAAAAGTATCTTCTATTATAGGCACCAGTTAAAAAATCTTTATTTGCAAAATCTGCTATTTGTTGTATGTTTTCTATAGCTTCTATTGTATTATTTACTCTGCAAATTATCTCTTCTTTTTCAAAAGGTTTGGCTATAAAATCGTTTGCTCCATGTTTTAAAAACATTGAAGTTCCAACATTTGCATCAGGCGTTGTCATTGCTATAAAACCAACTTCATTTTTGTCTTTATTTTGTCTGATTTCATCCAGCAACTCGAGCCCGTTTTTAACAGGCATGTTATAATCTGATAAAATAAGTTTTACATCTGGATTTTGTTCAAAATAATTAATAGCTTCTTCACCGTGAGCTGCAGCAAAGACTTCAAATTGTAAACTTTTTAATATATTTTTTATGGAGTTTCTAAGCGTCATAGAGTCTTCAGCTATTATAACTTTATATTTTCTATTTTTTATAAGGCGATTTATTGTTGAAAATATATAATTCACATCGTTTACATTGCTTTTATAAACATAATCAATTATGTTTTTTTGAAGAAATTCCTCTTTTGTTTTTGTATCAACACTTCCAGTTAGAACTATTACATTTAACCCTCTTGATAAAGCGTAGTCTACTATCTCTCCATTTGGAGCATCTGGTAAGTTTAGATCTAATATAGACAATAGATATTTATCTTTTTCATTCATAAACAACTGTGCTTCAGCAAAACTATATGCCACATCTATCTCTAAATTTTCAATTTCTTTTGTAATTTTTCTAGCTAATAATTTTGATAAAGTTTTATTGTCATCAACTAATAAAATTCTTTCCATGAGTTTTGTGCCTTGTTTTTTTATTTATGCAATATAAATTATATCATGAACATTTTATCAAAAAAATTTTTGATAAATCTTAAATTAAAAATTAATTATATTTTATTATTTCAAGAGTTCTTTGGCAAATTGTATAGCTTCATTGCTTATATGTTCGCCACTTATCATTCTAGCAAGTTCGTTTATTCTTTCTTGATTCGTTAACTCTTTGATAGTTGATAAATTATCTTTTTTTTCTATTAAAAAATGAGAATTTGCTTTTGAACTAAGTTGTGGCTGGTGTGATATGGCAAAAATTTGATAAAATTGTGATATTTGAACCAATACATTTGCTATGCTCATCGCTTCTTTTCCACTTAAATTTGCATCTATTTCATCAAGTATCATTACACCATTTCCGCTGTTTGTTATCTTGCTTTCACTTGCTATTAATGCAAGTCGTAGTCTATTTATTTCACCTGAACTTAGCTTTGATAAGCTTGTTTGATTTAGGGTTAGCACGACAAGATCTTTCCCAAATTCGCTTATCTTTGTAGGTTCTATTTTTAGCGTTATGTTTTGCATGTATAAATTATTTAGATATTCGTTTATGATGTTTTGAAGATTTGAAAGTAGAGACATTCTTTTATTTGTTATTTTTTCACAAATTTCATCTTGTTGTTCACTTATTTGACTATATTGTGCTTGTAAATTCTTTTTTTCAAAGCTTATGTTTTCGTATTTTTGTAGTTCTTCTTCTTTCTTTCTTAATGTTGCTATTGCTTCTTTTTCGCTTCCATATCTTTTGATTATAGAGTTTAAGTCTTCAATTCTATCTAGTATTTCTTCCACGTTTATATCATCAAGTTCATCTATATTTAGCTCATCTCTTGCTATTCTTAATGCATTCATTGCTTCTTCAAAAAAAGAGCTATCTATATCACTTATATTTAAGGCTTCTATAACACTATGTTCAAGCTCAAAAATATTTTCAGCTTTATTCCAAGCTTGTTCTATTTTATCTTTTTTGCTTAACATTTTTTTTATTTGCATTAGCTCTTCAAATTCGCCATCTTTTGGATTTGTATTTTTTATTTTTTCTATTTCAAATCTTGCAAATTCTTTAAGCTCTTCTATCTGTTTTTCGTCATTTTGTATTTTTTCTAGCTCATTTTTTATTTTTTTATATGTTAAATTAATTTGTCTTAATTGTTTTAAATTTTCATTGTGTTCTTTATCGTTAGCTAATGTATCTATGATATTTAAAAATCTTTCATTTTCAAATTCATTTATTTGTTTTGCTGATAGAAATTTTATATGTTCATTTGCTATGTTTGTAAGATTTTTTTTAGATATCGCTTGAGAGTTTATAAAATATCTTGTTGAGTTGTTTTTTGTCATTTTGAAGCTATTTATCTCTTCGTTTTCTATACCAAATTCTTGCATTTCAAACTGATAGTTAACATCAGCTTCTATTACTTTTGCCTCGCTATCACTAAGACCAAAAGCACTCATTATAGCAGACATAAACACTGATTTTCCAGATCCACTAACTCCTGTAAAAACACTAAGTCCTTTTTTAAACTTAACTTCTACTTCACTAAAGCTTAAATGATTTTTTATATAAATTCTTTCTATCATTGTTGTCCCCATCTGAGTTTTTCTTTTAAAACTTGAAAATAATCCCTTTGTATATGTCTTATGAGTCTTGCTCTTTTTTGACTCAATTTAACTTTAATACTATCATAATCTTTCATTTTGAATGTATCTTGCCCATCTATAACCAAGACTTCATCTTTGTAGGCTTTAAACTCTACATAAAAATCTTTTGGTAATATAACTGGTCTTTGAGTTAGAGAGTGAGAACAAATAGGCGTTATTGCAAATACATCACTGAGTGGATATATTATTGAACCACCGGAACTCATATTGTATGCTGTTGAGCCAACAGGAGTTGTTGCTATAACCCCATCTCCAAAATAAGAGTTAAAATATTCTCCATTTAAATAAGCATCAACCAAGGCATTTGATACAGGTTTTGCTCTCATTATAACAGCATCATTAAATGCTATTTTACGTATCTCTTCTTCTTGATTATTTTTTAGGATGACATCAAGCATAAAAGGCTCTTCTATCTGAAATTTGCCATTAAAAAACTCGCTAAAAAAATCCTCAGTTTGCTCCATAGTAATATCTGTTAAAAAGCCTAAATTTCCAGCATGTATACCAAGAACATATGGCGAAAAATCACAACATTTTCTGCACGTAGAAATAATAGTTCCATCTCCACCAAGAGATATTATAAAATCACTTTTTTTTGCGATAGCCTCTAATGTATACCCAGTTTGATTTAGCTTATTGGCTATACTTTCCTCTGGTAAAATTTCAACACCATATTTACTTAATATATTTTTTAATTTATTGAAATTTTGAGTAAAGTTTGAGGTTTTTTTTGCAACCAAGCCAACAAATTTTATGTTATTATAATCAAGATTCATTATTTTTTCTTAAAAAATTTATAAAATTATCAATGCTCATAGGTTTTGCAACAATATATCCTTGCACTTCATCGCAATTTAATTTTTTTGCTAATTCTAGCGTTTCCTTGTTTTCTAAACCTTTTGCAATTGTTTTTGCGCCTATTATTTTTCCAAATTCTATAATTGATTGGACTATTTCTTGCTCATCTTTATTTATATGTATATTTGATATCAACTTATTTGCTATCTTTATATGACTGATCTTATATGTTCTAGTGTACAATAGCGATGAACGCCCAGCTCCAAAATTATCTATACAGACATTTATACCAATACGTTGCAATCTTATAAATATATTTTCTAGTATATCTTTTGAATTCATCCATATAGATTCATCTAATTCAAGCATGATATATTTTGGATTTACTTCGTAAATTTTTAAATTTTCTTGGATTTTTTCTATGAATTCTAATAAATATATTTTATTAGAAAATATGTTTATACTTATTATTGGCGGTTTTATATTTAATAATTTAAAATCTTTTATGGTTGATGATATTTTTTGTATAACAAATTCAAAAAATTTATTAGCAATATCAGTTTTTTTTGCTATTTCTATAAAACTATTTGCTTCTAAAAATCCAAGTTCTGGATTGTTCCATCTCAGTAGTGCTTCAGCTGAAACAATTTTATTTGTTTTTGCATCCAATACTGGTTGGAGATAAATTTCAAATTCTTTGTTGATTTGAGAGTTGTTTAATAAAATATCAATTTTAGAGTCATGTCGCAATAATCTGCTCATTTCTTCTGTATATATAAGAGGATTTAAAGAAGGCGCTTCTTTTGCAAAATTCATAGCTTGATCAGCATTTATTATTATTGATTTTGCATCTTTTTTACTATTATAATCAGATATGCCTATTCCAACTATGCAGTCTAATGCAAAATTGTAAGATTCTATTTGAATATTTTCTTTTATAGATCCTATTATTTGATTTGCAAAATTTAATAAGTTTTTTTTGTTTTTATCTTCGAATTTAGCCACTATTACAAACTCATCAGCATTTAATCGACCAACTATTTTGTTTTCATCACACAAAATCAATAATCTTTTGCCAACAATTTTCAAAATTTTATCACCAACAATGTATCCATAACAAGAGTTAGTTAGCTTGAATCGTTTTATGTTTATATAATATACAGCTATACATTCATTTTTTGTTTGTTTTTCTAACAATTCGCTAATCTTGTGTATTATAAAATCATTGGTGTGTAATCCTGTTAAGTAGTCTTTTTCTATTAGTTCTTTTAGCTTTAGGTTTGCTATAATTAATTCATTTGTGTGCATTGCAACTTTTTTTTCTAGTTCATTTGTTAAATTTTGTTCTTTCTTTAAAAGTTTGTTGCTATATATTGTATTTTTTACATAATAGCTAAGTAGAATATGTCCAAAAATTATTAAAAGAATAAAAATTGATATTTCAGCTTCTATATTTTTTTGAAATATTACAGGTATAATGCTTATCATGGGTATCCACTTTGCTATTATTGAAAAATTGATATTTTTTTGTTTAATAACTCTATTTGCACCTTGAAACTCATAAGCCCCAAACATTATTATCATAAATGGAATTATATAAAATATATTTAAGAATCTACTATCTAAATGATTGGAATTAACCATATCTTTAAAATATGTTATATTTATCAGAGAGAGTATGACGCATGATATGATTACATAAAAAATACTTAGATTTATTGATATCTTATTGCTAGCAAAAAGCGCATTTAATACAAAAAATAAAATCATAAAGCTAAAAATAATAGAAAAAAATGCTGAAAATTGAGTTATATTTTTTGTTATGAGTATAAAATTATAATCTTTAAAGAAGCTTATTAAAAATACAGATAACATTAAAAATATTCCAAGCGCATCGTTTAATATTAGCATTTTATCTTCTGCTTCATGTTTAAACTTTTTATAAAAATAAGAGCCTGTTCCAATTAAAATAAAAAAAGTAGGTATCAAATACGCAATGTGTAAAAAACTATACTCATTATAATCTTTTAATAATATAAATTTATATATATACCAATTTAAATCACAAACTATCCAAAGAATAGAAGATAGACTTAAAAGTATCCAAAGTTCTCTTTGCTCTCCTAGTTTAGATATCGAAGCATATATTTTTTTTGAAATTACTGCCATGGCTATTAATTCTATCATGTAAGACAAGAATGTAAAATTAAATAAATAACAGACAAAAGATATAAAAATTGATAGTAAAATAAACATTGTTATGTATAATTTACCAAGCTCTTTGAATCTAAAATTCAATTTTTCTCCTAATTATTGTTGGATTTAGATTATACCATAAAACATTTTTCAGATATAATCTTTTTCAGATATCTTAAATTGGTGGGGCAAAATATGACAAAAAATATTTTATTAAAAGATAATGATTTGCTAGACTTTTATACTTTTATGGTTACATCTTCAAAAAAAGCTAGAAATACAAAAATTTTTAATACGATTGGTGTTTTTAGTGAAATTATGATAGCCTTTTTTATCTTAGGGTTTATGTTGGAAAAAAATATTTTAATAATTGTGGGATTTATTCTATCATTTTTTTGGCTATTTTTCTATCCATTTTTTTTAAAAAATAAACAAAAAAAAATACTTAGGAGTTTTAAAATAAACAATAATATTAAAAATATGTATATTTATGTGTCAGATAATTATATTGCATTTTATAGTGATACAAAAAAAGATGAAAATACATTTTTAATTGATAATATTAGCGAGATTTATGAGTGTAAAAATATATTTATTGTATTTATATCTGATAGTATTCATATAATTATTCCAAAAAATATAGAAAATACAGATATAGTAAGATATATAGCTAAAAAAGCCGACAAGAATATATTGGTTTTTGAAAGTTTAAGTTATAATGATTTTTTAAACTGATATTTGATTTTTTAAAAAGCATTCAAAATCTTTGCTTTCTAATGGTTCACTCCATATAAATCCTTGTATTTCATCACAACCTATATTTTTTAATACTTCTAGCTGTTCTTCGCTTGAAACACCTTCTGCTATGGTCTTTATGTTCATAACTTTTGCTAATGATACAATCGCTTTCACTATGTCTTTGCTTATTACATCCGTTCTTATTTCATCGATAAGTTTTTTTGTTATTTTTAATTTATTTATATTAAATTGTTTGATTGCGCTAATTGACGAAAAGCCAGTGCCAAAATTATCCATAGATATATTTATATTGTTTTGTTTAAATATATGCAATATCTCTTTGGCTATATCATAGTTGTCACTAAAGTCTAGTTCTGATATTTCTATGTTTATCCATTTTGGATCTATATTATTTTTTTTGATTAAATTTATTATATTATTAGCAAAGTTGATTCCATCCATTTGTTTTGAAGAGATATTAATGCCTATTGATAAATCTGTTTTGTATTTTTCATTTATATATTTTATGTATTTTACCGAATTAACTACAACCCATTTTCCTATTTTTATAATAGTTGCATCTTGCTCCGCTATAGGAATAAATTTACTAGGCGGTATATTGCCTTTGCTTGAAGAATTCCATCTAAGAAGTGCTTCAAAGCCAATTATCTTTTTATTTTTTATATTAAATTGTGGTTGAAATATAAGTCTAAATTCTTTATCAAAATCAGCATTTTCTAAAAGATTTTTTATGTGGTAATCTTCCCATCTTATAATATTTAAATCTTCAGTGTATATATAAAATGGTATCGGTGTATATTTTTTTGCTACATTAAGAGCCATATTTGCTTGAGATATCAAGTCTTGGACTTTTATTTGGCTTGTTTCAGTTGAGCTTATTCCTATTTTTGCTGATATTTTTATTTTATTGTTTTCTATAATTAGAGGTTTTTGTATATAGCTTAATAGGCCGTTAGTAAAATCAATATAATCAATATCTGTATTTTTTTCTTTTATCGCTATTAATATATCGTCTCTGCCAAATCTTCCTATAATATAATATAATTTTTTAGAAATGAATTCTTTAATTCGATTTATGGTTTTTATTAGAACTTGATCTACTATTTGACAACTATAGGTGTTGTTAATATTTTTAATATTTTTAATATTTATTATATATAGACTAATCACAGTATGATATGATTTTGTAGAAATTAATTCTGACAATTGAGCTATAAAGTATGGCCTATTAAACACTCTAGTTAATGCATCATACATTACTAATTCTTTTAGCTTTATATTAGTGTTATTTAGTTCGTTTAGTCTATTTTGTTTAGTTATATTTAGCTTTATGATCGCTTTTTTTTCTTTTTCAATCATCTCTTTATTATATTTTATGCTTGAAAGTTGATAAGTTAATACACTATAAAAAACTACAATCAACATAGAAAAAATTATATACGTCATATTTAAGTTTTGTATATAGAAACTAGATAATATTGGGACCAACATGAGAAAAGATAACTTTTTTATTAAGTTTGAGCTTGTTGGCTCGAATGATGCTATAAAATTTTTATTATTTTCTTTTTGTATTAAAAAGCTAGATAGCGTTGCTAATAAAAAAGATATAGAAAAAAGTATTTCAGATACTATATATGATGTATTTTCATTTTTTATAGCACCAAATATATCTAAAATATCGTTTCCAGAAAAAATAAGTATTGATACCATTAATAGATACAAAGAGTAGTCTTTTTTTAAATTTTCAATACAAGTATATAGTATTGCTATTGTTGTTATGTTAAAAATATTTATTATTAAAAATAGTCCGTTTAGGATATGGTCTTTGTATGTTTTTATGTCTTCAAACTCATTATCAAAAATAATAAATACAAAAAGACTAATTGATATAAAACTGGTAAATAATATATCTGCTGCAATTTGTCTTGAATTTGTATCTTTAAGGTAGGTTTTATAAATACATATTGTTGTGCAAAGTATTATTGAAGTCGGTATTAGATATATTGAGTATATAATAAAACTATTTTGGTTGGAGTATAAAAATAACCATAAAGTGTCACATATACCCCATGTAAAAATATATCCAAATGTGAATAACCAGTACTTTTTTATTTTATTGTTTACTATTAATATATTTTTGTAAATTATTATAGACATGTATAAGTTCAATACAACACTTAGTATATGAGAAACAATATCATAATGAAAAAATAGACTAATAGCATAGGCACAAAAAATTGTTATAATTTGTATTAATGTTGACGTATTATCTTTTTTAATATTGTTTATTAGTTTTAACAAAGTTTCACCTAGTATATTAAGTTTTTGAGCATTATAACAAAAAAATTATTTTATTATATTTTGCCACTTTTCCCATTCGCCACTTTCATCTACATCGTTTCCTATATCTTTGTATCTTTCATAAAAGTATAAAACAAATTCTTTTGTATTATTATTTTTTGGTAAAAATGTATTTTTATGTTCCTCGCAAAATATATTTAAAAACTCACTCGCTTCTTTTTTATCAGCATAGTGTTTTGCTAGATTTTTGTAGTTGTTTAGACAAATTTCTTTAAATTTTTCATATGATGATTCATCAAAATTAATACTTAGTTTTTTATCTTTAAATGATAAAACACCGCTTTCAAAAAGCAGACTAAGATGTATAAGCCCTTCGCAATAATAAGCCCTTACTTCATCTACTTCCATCCATGCTATAAGCCCTATTGCACGTGCGATTAGTTCATGAAATACAGCCATTTTATACTTTTCATCTTCATGTAAAAAGAAATTTACAAGTCCACCGGTTGTAGCCTTATACTCTTCTATAAATTTAAACACTCCATTTTTATTCATAAGTAGTTCTGTATCATTATCTATAAATAAAATATGTCCAAACTCGTGTCCTATTGTTGAAATTTCATATACTTTTTTCCAAATTTCAGGTTTTGTATAAAGTATCTCTCTTCCAAAATTTAAAAAATCTTTTTCAAATATCTCAGAACTAAGTTTCATGAACGGTTTCGCTTTTGCACTTTCATATATATAATTTACAAAAGCAAATATCTTTTTGCCACACATTTTACTTACTTTTTCATCATTTGGTACAACTTGAGCGCTAAATAGACCATTTAGCTCGGCACCATAATAAACAAGTGGTAAAGAAACATAAAGTTGTGTTCTTTGTATATTTGATATAACTTGATTTTTTATGTTTTCATCTTGTAAATTTATCTCTTTGCTTATGTGTTCAAAACTTTTTTGTATACTTGATTTAAAACTTTCTTCATCTATTCCATCTTCATCGACAAGTCTTATATCCCATTCTAATGCTACAGCGTGAGTATAAGCATCTTCATAATATTCAAGTGGATGTGCTGGTTGAATTTTATCTCTTATATTCATCCAACAAATTTCCGCTTCCTGCCAAGCTTTTATAACCTTGTCATTATTGTTTTCTAAAAATGCATTTTTTATGCTTTTAAAGTATTTTATATATGATTTTTCATTGTCGTTTTTGCAAAGTTTTTCTAAATTTATTAGACCAAACTCAATTTCGTTTGCAACATCTAATACTTCATCTTTAAATACAGTTGCGTATGGAAAAAATTGATATTTTTTGCCGGTTTTTATGATGGCTCCATATGTTCTATCTGCTTTTTGATTGTCATCTGTCTGAAAAAGCTTGTTTTTTTCACAAAATTCACTTGCTTCTTTTAGATTTTTGAACTTTTTATCAAATTCTTTATTTATGCCATCTATTATGTGTGATTGCCACAACTCTTGCCATTTGTTGATTTTTATTCCAACTCTATGCATAAGAGTTATGATTTCGGTAAAAAAATCATCTAGTATCTTTTCTTCTTTTATTTTTAGCAAAAGCTCAAAATGTATTTTTTCATGAATTTTTCTTGTAAAATCATACATTTTTTCTATCGCTATTTTTTGTTCTTCTTCATTTCTTCCAAGCTTTTTAAGTTCATTTTTAAGCGGGTCTATTTTTAGATCAACTACTCTTCTTAATATTGCTATTTTTTCACTTTTTGTGCCTTGTAAATTTAAAATTTCAAGTGCTTGTTTCACAATATCATTATCTAAATCTTTATAAAGCGAGTTCAATTTTGCTCTATTTTTATTTACTAATTTATTTAATTTTTTAAAATCATTCATATTTTAACCTAAATTTTATTTTTATTTTTATAATTATATCAATAATTTTTTAATCTTTTTTAATACATTTTTGGGTAATATGTTTCGATTAATATAAAGTGATTTTAGGAGCAATATGAGCTTTTCTATACGCCGTATCTTTTCAAATTTATTTTTAAGCGTAGTTTTGGAGGGTTCTACATGCATGTTTTATGGTCGTGTGTTTAAAAATGGCAAGGTTGTAAAGACCTTAGAAGCGACATTTACTGATATTGATACTGAAAATATAGATGATAAAATTATAGCTTATGTTAAACGACAAGAAGATGCATATTATGCTGTTTATATATCACTTTTTTATAATGATAACTTTCAGGGTGCTTTACCAACTCTTAATAAAGAAGAGTTTAAAAAATACAATATAAAAACCGATGATTTGCTTACTATTAGGATTGATGATTTTAGTGTGTATGCCGATATTGTTGCTGTCAATAAAGCTAAGAATTTATTTGGTGAGAGCAGTATAGATCTTCTTTATTCGCCTATTGCTATTATGTTTCATGAAATTTCAAAGATAGGAATTTCTGAAAATACATCTTTGTATTTGTATTCTATGAATGATTCAGCAGCACTTGCTATTTTTAGCAAAAAAAAGATGAAATTTGCAACTTTTTTTAAGTTAGATAAAAATGATTATACAGTTTCTGATGAATCAGAATTCAATAAAGAGGATATTACAGACATAGACAATCTTATAGTAAAAGATGAAGAGGAGATGTCATCTTTGGATGGTTTAACCAGTCTTGATGATATAATCCAAGATGAAAAGCCTAAGGAATTTGAGGATTTGGGCTATGACATAAATATGCCAGAATCAAAAGACGTAGATGCTTCTGTTTCTATTTTTGGGCGTGATATGGGCATGTATCGTTATATAATGTCAGCTATAAAAGAATTTTACCTAAACCCTTTATATAATGGTGACTTTATACAAGATATAATTGTATTTGATAGCTCAAGAACGAGTGCTACTTTCTTGCAATATATACAAACTGAGCTTTTTGTAGAAACATATGTTCATCAGGTGGATACATTAAAAAGTATGAATGAATTAATGCAAAAGGAGATAAGTTTATGAGTTTTAGTTTTATAAAACCAGAACCAAGACCTATTTTTAGCATTTTTACAAAAGTTTGGATGATTTTGATATCATTTCTGTTTGTATTTTTGTTCTTATCTAATTTGTTTATTTTATATAAAAATTACTCCATAAAAAGCGATACTAGTAGCTTAAAACAACAACAAATTGATCTTAATATGAATATAGAAAGTATGAATTCAATGATTGATAATTTAAATTCAAAAATTGATGTTGGCAAAGATATACAAACTTCAAATTCTCTATTAAAACAAAGTCTACACAATCTTTTTGATTTGGTTCCTGATAGTATTACTCTTGAAGAGGTTATGATGGATAAGACATCTCTCATAATAAGAGGTGTTACGCCAACAAAAAATGTTTTTAATCAGTTGCTTTCAACGCCTTTAAAATCAATTTTTAACACATCTAATACAAGTTTTTATCAGATAAAAAATGGATGGTATGGATTTGTTAGCACAAATAAAATGGATAATTCAGAGGGATATAATGAGTAAAAAAGATACAAGTTTAGAAAATATAGACATAGTTAAACTTTTGCTTTTTATATTTATATTTGCTTTGATTGCTCTTATTATGGTTTTTGGATTTTTAGTTCCAAATATAAAAGAGTATAGAAAACTAAGTAGAGAAAATAACTCTCAGATGGCATCTTATGTTAAAGTAAAACAATTATTTGATATGTATTCAGCTAATTTAAATAGTATAAAACAAGATAATCAATTTTTACTAAAATCTTATGATAGTAAATTTGATAAAGATGATTTTATAAAATTTACATCAAAATTTTTCAAAAATGTATCTTTAAATCAAATAGATAAAACAGAAGATAGTGAGTATTTTTTGTACGAGCTTAAAGTTACTAGTTTGGTAAAAACTCCAAAAAAGTTTTATGATTTTTTAGATAGCCTTGGTAAATATAGTAGTATAATAAAAGCCGAGTTTCCTATCAAGATGACTGGTGATGGAGAAAATATAGACATGACTTTTAATATCAAAGTTTATGGAAATAAACAAAAATAGTTTAAAAAAGAGTTGCTTCTTCTTTTTCGTTCAATCTTTCCATAAGCTCTTCTTTATTGCACAGCATAAGCACATATCTGAAATTTTTAAAGCTTTTTATATCGTCTAATTTTTTAAAATAGACTATATTTTCTATGTCTAGTTTTGTGTCTTTACTAGCTGTTATTATTATATCTGATTGATCAAATTTATTAGCAAGATAATTTGCTTCTAGTTTAAAAAGTTCTATGTCATTTTCTACAATGATAGCTCTAAAACTTGTTCCAAAACTTACTGGATAGAAATTTTTATCTATAAATATAGGCTCGAAGTGATCTAAGCTTTTTATCTCATTTAGTTTAAAATGTATATTGTTGCCACTTAGTGTTTCTAGGAGTGAGCATAAGTCTTTTAAAAATATTTGTGGTATATTTATATTTTGATAAAAAATTTCATCAAAAATAAAATTTACAAAAAACATGGAATTTGAGTTTATTGTTTCTATATTTTTTGTAAGTGCTGTTGACTGATAATTTGGTGATAATTGGTTTAAAATTTCTATATCATCACTAAAAAAAATCTCATTAAAATTAGCATTTTGGATAACTTTAAAAATATCATCAATTCTATTCGGTAATAATTTAGCATTTTTTATGTGCATGTTTGAAATAATTGATTTTTGTATCTTGTTTATATGATAAAAAACAAGTGATTTTTCCGAAGCCATAAATCTAACCAGTCTAATGACTGATAGCCGTATGTCTTCAACTTTTATATATGCTATCTCTTCGTCTTGTATAAAGCCTATCTTGGTTGCTATGATAGCATAGGCACCATTGTTTATGGCTTGGGATATGTCGTCTTCATTTGAATCGTTTGAAAAAAATGCATATCCCCGTTTTATGGCTTTTGCATCAAAACCAAACTCATTTATTTCAGATATAGCTGGATTATTAAGCAGGATTCCATTGAGTAGTCTACATAGATTTTCTAGTCTCATTTATCCTATTATTGCACCATTTTTTACTTTTGTATGTGTTGTAAGCAGTGTTAATTTTCCATCTTCAGCACTTAAGATCATACCTTGAGATATTTGTTTCATTATCTTTCTCTCTTTTAGGTTTGCTAAGACACACACTTGTTTGCCTATCAGTTCGCTTGGCTTATAATATTTTGCTATTCCTGATAAAATTTGGCGTGGTTTTTCTTCGCCAAGGTCTATTTGGAATTTAAGCAATTTTTCGCTTCCTTCAACTCTTTCACATTCAAGAACTTCACCAACCTTTATAACAAGTTTTGAAAAATCATCTATACTTATGCTCTCATCTTCTTTTTCTTTTTGTATTGGTTGTTCTTGTGTTTGTGTATCTTTCATTAGCTCTTCTTCTATTCGTGTAAATAATGGCTCTGTCTTTTTTGTTTTATAATCAATGATTTTATTTTCTAAGATTATATCTTGATAGGATTTTGTATCAATCGTAAATCCAAGCGCATCTGCGATTTTTTGTGTTGTTTTTGGCATACAAGGATTTAATAATATGGCTACCTTTGTTAAAAGATTTGCACAAAGTGCAACAAGTGCATTTGCTTCATCTTGCTTTGAGTCTTTTATTAGTTGCCATGGCTCATATTTTGCTATTACTCCATTTGCCAAAGATACTATTTTCCAAATTTCTTCTAAATACCTATTTGGCATTATATTTTCTAAATTTGAAATAGCATTTTTTGTATATTCGTTTGCTTCTTGTAATTCTTGATTATAAAATTTAACTAAATCTTTGCTTTGTATTTCAAAATTTGTATATTTTCCACTCATTCCGATTATTCTATTTAGTAAATTTCCAAGACCGTTGTTTAGTTCGGAATTTATTCTATCTATTATAGCTTTTTGGCTAAAATCTCCATCTTGGCCAAAAGGAACTTCACGCAATAAAAAATATCTAAAATTTTCAAGACCATAAGCATCAGCTACCTCTTTTGGGTTTACTACATTACCTTTGCTTTTGCTCATTTTTTGACCATCTCTTGTCCACCATCCGTGAGCCGCTACTGATTTTGGAAGTGGTAGGTCCAAGCTTAGTAGAAAAGCAGGCCAATAAACAGCGTGAAATCTTAAAATATCTTTGCCAACTAGATGTATAGCATTATCCCAAAAATCCATTCTCTCGTTATCTCTTGAATATCCAAGTGTTGTTAGATAATTTACTAATGCATCAAGCCATACATACATAACGTGTTTTTCATCATTTATCTGTTTTGGGAGTTTGATACCCCAATCAAAGCTTGTTCTTGTGATTGATAGATCTTTTAAGCCACCTTTTACAAAGCTTATAACCTCATTTTTTTTACCCTTTGGTAATACACTTTGTTCGTTTTTTTCATACCAATCCAAAATCGCATCTTGGTATTTTGATAAACGGAAAAAATAGCTCTCTTCTTTTACTATATTTGTCGGTTTTCCACAGTCAGGACAGCAATTATTTTCAAGAAGTTGTGTTTGTGTGAAAAATGTCTCACAGCTAACGCAGTAAAATCCTTCATACTCGCCTTTGTAGATATCACCTTTTTCATACATTTTTAAAAATGCGTTTTGTGCAGTTAAGATATGTTCTTCATCTGTTGTTCTTATAAAATGGTCGTAACTTATCTCAAAATCATCCCATAGTTTTTTAAATTTGCCACTAATTTCATCAGCATACTCTTTTGGTGTTTTGCCTCTTTGTTGTGCTGCTTGTTCTATTTTTTGACCGTGTTCATCAGTCCCGGTCATAAAATATGTATCATATCCTTGAAGCCTTTTAAAACGAGCTAAGGTATCTGCTATGATTGTTGTATATGCGTGTCCGATGTGTGCAACATCATTCACATAATAAATAGGTGTGGTTATGTATGCTTTTTTCATATTTTTTCCTTAAATAACTTACTAAAATTCAAATCCGCCTTGTTGTCCTTTTGACATAGAGTTATATACACTATGAACATAACTCTTTCTTGTTTCGCATTCAAACAAGGCTTCACAATCAAAACAAGTTTTTAAATTTTTATCTGTTTGGCATTTTTGTAGCGCAATCGAATCTTGTTCTAATTTTAGCTCAAATTCGTCTTTTGGGATTTGTTCTTCACTCATTTTTTATCACCATAAAATTTATAAAGAAGCTTTATCTCATCTTTTGAACCAAAAAAGCAAGGTGTTGTTTGGTGTATTTTTTCTATTTTTGTTTCAAAAAGTGTTTTTGAATATCCGTTGCTTGTAGCTCCACCAGCATTTTCATATATAAATGCAAATGGTAAAACTTCAAACAATGCTCTTAATTTTCCATTTGGAGCATCTGTCGTTGCCGGGTAGCTAAAAATGCCACCACCCTTTAATAAAATTTGATGTAAATCGCTAACCATAGCGCCAGAATATCTTAGCCTATATCCTTGTAAAAATAGCTCTCTTACAAACTTACAATGCTCATCGCTCCAGCCTTTTTGTGTTGCACCTGTGGCATTTAACTTACCTTTGTTTTCTAGTTTCAGATCTTTTATAAATTTAAAATTATTTTCTTTATCTAGTCTATAAAGTTTTGGTAATTCATTTTTTTGTGTATTTTTTACAAGTTCAACCCTAGGTCCATAAAGAGAGTATATCGCTGCTATTAGATTTTCTGGTTTTAACTCATCTTCATATATTGCAAATATTGAACCTATTGCAAAATTTACATCAACTAAGCTAGAACCATCTAATGGATCATAGGCAATTATATATTTTGCATCTTTATTTACCCATAAAATTTCATCTTTTTCTTCGCTCACTATGGCTTTTACTGAGCTTATGTTTGATAGGTTTTGTGTTATTATATTATCGCTTAAAACATCTAGTTTTAGTTGTGTGTCACCAGTTGCATTAGCGTGTTGTGTGTAGCCAAGATCTGCATATTTTATCTCTTCACTGATTTGTTTTACGCTTTTTTCTATATTTTTTATGATTTCTTCCATTTATACAGCCTTTGAATTTTTTAATATCCAATCACAAATTTCATCTATGCTATCTAAGTCTATATTTGTTATATTTGGATATGAGATATCTTTTTTGTATGTAGCAATTGCATTTGAAAAACTAAGATAATCTTCATCTATATCATCTTTAAATACACTTATTCTAGGTAAGGGTAGTGTTTTTAACCCTTCAACAAGTAATAAATCAAAATCTCCAATCATTTTTATAACATCATCAAGATTTGATTTGTCTTGCGAAAAATAAGTAGTTCTCGTTGGGCTTAAAACGACAACATCTGCACCGGTTTGGCTAAATCTATAACTATCTTTGCCTTCAACATCAAATTTAGCTTTGTCTGCTGGGTCGTGTTTTATAACCACAACTTTTAAGCCTTTGTTTATAAAATTTTGCGCAACTTTTAGTATTAAGGTGGTTTTGCCACTATTTGATGGTCCAGAAAATGCGACTGCTAACCTCTTCATAATTAAAGCCCTTGTTTATAAAATGGGTTGATTATATCTAAAATAGGCTTAAAAATATTGATAAATGTAATTAAATTTGATAAAATCTTGCTTTAATTTAAAGGTATAAAACTATGAAAAAAAAAATATTATTTTTAGCAATGCTTATGATTTTTGTTGGGTGTTCAACCAAACAATACACCAAAGAAGAGATCAGAAATGAAATTCTAGCCTATACAAGTAAAAAAGATATTATAACAAAAGATGGCAGAGCTCTTATTGTTGGCACTTATGTAAATCCTATGCTTAAAAATAGTGATAAAAAGCAGACAGATGAAAAATTTATCATTTCAGTAAATCCAAAAAATTTAAAAATAACCAAAGAAAATATAACCATAAATGGTGAAAATATAAAATCAATAAATAAATTAAATAGTGACGATGAAAGGCTAAAAACACTTGGTTTTAGTATGCCTTGGTCGGATTATTATGAGATAATAGCTTCAAATCAAGATAGTGATAAATTGAAGCTATTATTTAAGTTTTCTATTTGCGAAAATTGTCAGTTAGAGCAGGTTGGGTTAGAATTTCAAAAAGTCGCGAAATCTTTATATTGGAACCAGTAAGAGCCCTATAAACTACATAGTTTGCTAATACTTTTTTTCCATAAAGCCTTGTTTCTGAGTATGGTATAAGCTCCATTGATAAAAATGGTTCAAATTTTCCATTTTTAAACATATCATCTCTTAGTAATAATCTTTTTGTAAAACCTATTCCACCATTATATGCATAAGCTATAAATAGCGGATGTTTTAGATATTTTTCAAGATAATCAAGATGATGGTTTGCAAATCTATAAGCAACGGTCGGATTAAACATAGCATCTTGATCAAAGTTTGGTATCTTTAACTCTTTTTTGCCTATTGCATTAGCTAAAAATGGCATAAATTGCATTGTTCCAAGTGCATAAGATGTTGATATGACAGATGGTAAAAATAGACTCTCTTGTCTTGCTAGTGAAAAAATCATAGATTTTCTTAGGCTGCTTAAACCATTAAGACTCTCGTTTTCTGGAATTATAAAATAGTTTTTCTCCCAATTGCTAGCTTTTTGCATAAAATATACATATGCTGAAACTGTATCTTTTGAGTAAAATTGAGTAGCTATTTTTTCAAGTTCTTTTTGGCTTTTATCTTTTGCACTATCTGCTATTTGCTGCCAAACAAATGGATTTGTTATATCATATTTTGTTGATTTTTTAATTTTTGGTCTTGGTACATATATGTTAAAAGGCTTGGAGTGGGTCAGTTCTTTTGCATATAAAGAATATATATTTATATCATTGCTTCTAGCAAGTTCGTTTAATATGCTTTTATCTCCTAAGAGATATAGCCAAAAATTAGCATTATCTTTTTGTCTTGTTAGTTTATATGTATCTGCCGCTCTTTTAAAAAATGCTTTTGCTTTTTTTGTATTATCCAAAGTGATTGCATTTAATCCTAAGAAAAAAGCCTCTTTTTGTTCTGTTATTTCCGGTGTTATTTTTAGTAAATTTTGTCTGAATTTATCAAAATCTCTTTTAAGAACTAAGTTTATTAGAATTTGAGTAAAACCTTTTGCATTATAAAACATATCCATCGTTTTTTTATCAAATTCAATACCAAAAAACTCATCTTTTTGTTTTTGTGAACTAGCTTTAAATAAAGATACAAATGAGTCTATATCTCCTTGTTTTGCAAAAGTTAAAGCTGGATTTTTTGAGTTTAGATTTAATAAAATTTGTGATTTATATTTAAATTCATTGGCTAAATTTATGGCTAATTTTTGCCTTGTTTGATTGTCTAATTTTAAACTAAAAGCAATACTTGTTAGCATATTTTGACAAGTTGTATTAGCATCTAATATATTTTTTATGCCTACCTTACTACAAGCTCCCAGTGTGTATTTTGGCGGTAATATCGTATCTATTGATTTTTTGACAGCACCACCATTTCTAAATATATCTTTTGATAACTCTTGAATTTGAGATTTTGTATATTTTCCTTCGTTTATAAGCCTATTTATATAATAATCTTTTACAAGGCTTTTTGGTTTGTCTTTTAATTCTTTATAGTCTAAGACCTTCGCACCTAATCCCAAAACACTTATAATAATAAGACTAAACAGACGCAGCAAAAGCAAAAAGCAACCTTATAAAAAATAAATCAATGAATTGAAGAGCTAATAGTAAAACGATAGGTGTTATGTCTATGCCGCCAAAAACGGTTGGGATAAATCTTCTTATAAACCCATAAACAGGCTCTGTTAGTCTTGCTAATAGTTGAACTATTGGATTGTAAGGGTCAGGTCTAACCCAGCTAATTAAGGCTGATATTATAACAACCCAAATGTATATTTGAATGATTGAGTGCAGTATATTTGCAAGTGCTGATATAAATGTTGAAAGTATCATTGTGTAATCTTCTTTAAATCTTTTTTTATTAATGGGTATAACTCATTTAATTCAGAATTTTGTGTTTCTGATGTGAGTAAAACTGTAAGTGGGGTTATAAAACTTTCGCCTGTTAGTTTTGTGATTTGCATAAGTTTGTTTTTAAACTCATCAAATGTTTCAAGCTCTATATTTAGGTTTTTTATAGCTTCTCTTAATATTTTAAACTCCTTATTAAACTCCGTTGGAGCTATCTTTTTTGAATAAATTTTTTCTATTTTTTCTTTTATTTTTGTTAAAAGTGATATTTTGTTTGCATAAAAACGAATTAAATTATTATAAGATTTATCAAGCCCTAAAAGTTCATTTAGTCTCAAATCGCTTGCTAGTTTTATATGTTCTTGATTTATTTTTTTAAGTTTATCTATATCAAAATTTATGTGCTTGTTGGAAAGTTTTGTTATATCAAACCAATGAATCGCTTCTTGGAGTGTAAAAATTTCTTTTGGAGTTTTGTTTCCTAATAAGATTAGATAGTTTAACAGGGCTTCTGGCATAAAACCATCATCTAGCATTGATTTTACACTTTGGATATCATCTTTGTTTAGTATTTTTGGTAAATGAGTATAGTTCATTTGTTTTTTATATCCTAGGTATTGTCTTATTAGGTTTTGTCTTGATGTGTTTAATTTGTTGTTTTCTTGGTCTATTATAAAGCTTGTGTCTTGAAACATATCATCTATAGCGCAAGCAAAATCAAAACTAGGAGTTTTGTCTTTTTTTATTATTACAAAATCATCAATTTCATCTGGGCTAAAATTAATTTTACCTTGTATGCTATCTGTAAAAGATTTTGTCTTTTCTGGTCTTTTTAGTCTTACAACAAAGGGCTTTTCGCACCCCAAAACTTCAACATTACTCATTTTTTCGCAAGTGCCGTCATAGCTATAAATTTTATTTTTTTGCTTTGCTTGTTCTTTTTTGTGTTTTATATCTTCTTCTGAGCAAAAACAAACAAAGGCTTTTTTATCTATTAGTAGTTTTGATGCTAGTTGTCTATGAAATTTTAAATTGTGATTTTGTGTAAAAATTTGTTTTATAATTATTCCAAATTTAGCTAAAAATTCTATTATATCTTTTTCTTTGTTTTTTAGGTTTTGTTGGTTGTTTGAATTTTCTAACTTTATTAGAAATTCTTTTTTGTATTTTTTTGAATATATATAATTAAATATCGCTAATCGTAAATCTTCTATATGCATATCTTCTATTGAAGATTTTGCAAAACAATACATCTTATCCCTTAAAAATTATTTTGTAATAAACCATTATAACATAACAATATTAAATTATAACGCTTAATATTTTGTAAAGTTTTGTGATTGTAGAATACTAAATATTTTAAAATAAGATAAAAAAAGGATAATTTTGAGTTTTTTAAAAGAATTTAAAGATTTTGCCGTTAAAGGTAATGTTGTTGATATGGCTATTGGTGTTATTATTGGTGCTGCTTTTGGAAAGATAGTCTCATCATTAGTATCTGATATCATAATGCCAGTAGTTGGTTTTTTGACAGGCGGGGTTAATTTTTATGATTTAAAATTTATTATAAAAGAATCTATCGGAGATGCTCCAGCAGTAACTATAAATTATGGAAATTTTATACAAACTACGGTTGATTTTTTAATAATTGCTTTATGTATTTTTTGTGTTGTAAAATCTATAAATTCATTTAAGAAAAAAGAAAAACCAGCTCTAGAAAAACCAGCTCAAATACCACCCGATATAGTTTTGCTTACAGAAATAAGAGATCTTTTAAAAAAATAATAATTTTAAAAATGGAATTAAAATAATGTTAAGAAAAATACCTATTTTTAGTAATTTAAAAGATGATGAGTTGTCTAGATTAAAAGACATAGCGATTATTAAAAAATACAAAAAAGGTGAGTTTTTATTTATGGAAGGAGATGATCCTAGATGGTTAATTTACTTACTTTCCGGCTCTGTTAAGCTTTATAAAAATAGCCCAAAGGGCAAAGAAATTTTTTTACATCAATTGTCTCCAATGAATTTTGTTGCAGAACTTGCAAATTTTGAAAATATTAAATATCCAGCAAATGCAGTTTTTTCAGTTTCCGGAGAAGTTTTGAAGATTGATTATTCTAAATTTCGTGATGAATTTTTAATAAATCCTAAAATTTCAATTGAAATCATTAAATCTTTATCCGAAAAATTAAAAATAACAAGCGATATACTACATCAAGAATTAGTTTTAAACTCAGAAGCAAGAGTTGCTAGGTTTATAGTTGAGCATGAAGATTTATTTAATGAATTAAAATATATAAAGATATCTTCTATATTAAATATAACTCCTGAAACTTTTTCTAGAATTTTAAATAAATTTAAAACTTCTAATTTAATTAAATTTGATAATAGTAATAATTTGATTTTTAAGGACGATGAAGCTTTAATTGACATTTATGATTGCTAAAGTATTTATATAAAATTTATAAAATTTGATTTAAATCAACTTTTTTTAACAAAACTTATTGTATAATCCTTTTCTTTTTATTAATTTAGTGTTAATAAATATTTTTCCAAGGAGGTATAAATTGACAAAAAACAAAAAAAAAGTTTTTGTTTTATCTTCCATTATAATAGGTATTTTTATAGGTCTAATTTCTTCTATGGGTATAGCTGATGTATTGCATGCTACCGGAAGCGGATATACCTGTACCATGTGCCATACTATGGATGCTATGAATGCTGCATATAATGAAGACACTCATGGCGGAAGAAATAAGCTAGGTATAAAAGCAGAATGTTCAGCCTGTCACCTTGATCATACGAGTGCATATACTTATGTGTTAACAAAAATTAAAGTTTCTATCAATGACGGTTATAAAACTTTTTTTACCAATACAGACAAAATAGATTGGCGTAAAAAAAGAGAACATGCTTCACATTTTGTTTATGATAGTGGATGTATGACCTGTCACTCGAATTTAAAAAACGTTATTCAGTCTGGAAAAGCATTTTTGCCGCATAGGGATTATTTTGTTCTCGGAAACAAGAATAATAAAACATGTGTTGAATGCCATAAAAATGTAGGACATAAAAATCTAGGATTACAAATAGATAAATTTGAAAAAATAAAATTAGAAAAACAAAGTAGAAAGGAGTAGTTTATGCTTAAAAAAGTTGCTATATTATTAGCCTGTATTTTATCGTTCTCTCTTGCAAGTTCTGATTCAAATGAAACCTCTGTAAAATTAAATCTTGTAAAGAACATAAAAATAAGTCATAAAATGACAGAAATGTCAAAAAAATGTGTTGAGTGTCACGCAGAAAAAACACCTGGAGTTGTAGCTGACTGGAAACAAAGTCGTCACTCTCATGCTGGTGTTACCTGTGTTGATTGTCACTCTGTAAATGCCGATAGCCCTATGGCATCTGCAAAAGTTCATCCTAAAGGTTCTGATAATCATATCTCTATGTTAGTAAGTCCAAAAACCTGTGCAAAATGTCATGCTGAAGAGGTAAAACAGTTTGAAGAGAGCGGACATGCTAGAGGTGCTATGCAAATGTATGCAAAACCTGGAATGGTTAAATTAATGTATCATTATGAAGGTGCCGATCATCCTGACTTAAAGATGTCTCCAGACACTACTGGTTGTGCTATGTGTCACGGAAGTATAATAAAACTTGATGCAAATAAAAAACCAACACCAGAAACATGGCCTACATATGGTATAGGTACTGTTTATCCTGATGGTGGGGTAGGCGGATGTAAATCTTGTCATACTATGCATAAATTTAGTGTTGCTGAAGCTAGAAAACCAGCTGCTTGCGCATCTTGTCACCTAGGGCCTGATCATCCAGATATAGAGATATTTAATAACTCAAAACATGGTCATATATTTAACTCTGAAGGACATACTTGGAATTATGATAGCGCACCTGATACTTGGGAAGTACCTGATTTTAGAGCTCCTACTTGTTCGGCTTGCCATATGAGTGGTGTTGGCGAAACTGTTACAACTCACAATATTTCAAAAAGACTAAAATATAACCTTTGGGCTCCAAGATCAAATCTTAGAACAGCTGGAAATGATAAAGCCGTTGAAGAGTTTAGAAAAACAGGAAAACTTAATATAGGAACTGCTCTTGCTGGACACCCAGAAGGTCCTGAAGCTGCTAGAGCAGAGATGAAACTTGTTTGTAAGTCTTGTCACTCTACTACAAGCACAGATAATTTCTTTACTATGGCTGATAAGCATGTTGAGTTGTATAATGTTTATTTTGATGAAGCTAAGAAAATGTTAGATGATTTGAAATCTAAAAAATTATTATTAGAAGATGAGTGGTCAGATGAGTTCCAAGAAATTTATTATCACTTATGGCACCATGAAGGTCGTCGTATGAGACAAGGTGCTTTGATGAATGGACCTGATTATGCTCACTGGCATGGGGTTTTTGAAGTCAAAAATGACATAAGAAAACTTAGAAAAATATATAAAGAAAGAATAGAAACTGGTAAAATTCACTAATTTTTAATCTTTTTAAAAAGCCGAAAGAGAGAACTATCTTTTTCGGCTTAAAATTCTACTAAACTAATTTAAATTTTTATTAAAGAGTTTTTATTGTAAGATTATGTGTTAATTGATTTTATAATAAAGGCTAAAAAATGAATATAGATCCTATTGTATTTTCTGTTATTATAATAGCTTTAATAGTTATATTGTTTAGCAAAATGTTTAAGATTGTTCCGCAATCTAATGTTTATATAGTAGAAAGATTAGGAAAATATAATAGAACTCTTGAAAGTGGTTTGAATTTTATTATTCCTATACTTGATAAAGTAAGGGTGGAGCTTTCTATAAAAGAAGAGATCTTAAATATCCCTAAACAACAAGTTATCACAAAAGATAATGTTAATATTTCTGTTGATGGTATAGTCTATCTTGCTGTTTTTGATCCAAAACTCGCTGTTTATAATGTAGGAAATTATGTTAAAGCTATTTCAAATCTTGCTATGACCACACTTAGGGGGGAGATAGGTTCTTTAAATTTGGATGATACGTTAAGCTCAAGAGATAAGCTTAATGCATCTTTGCAAATAGCATTAGGAGATCCTGCTGCAAACTGGGGAGTTAAAATAACTCGCATAGAGATATCTGAGATATCTGTTCCTCACGAAATAGAAGAGTCAATGAATTTACAGATGAAAGCCGAGAGAGAAAAACGAGCCATAGAGCTAAATGCTCAGGCTGAAAAAGAGGCTCTTATAAGAAAAGCTGAGGCTTTTAAGCAACAGCAGGTTTTAGAGGCTGAGGCTATAGAAAGAATGGCGGATGCTAAAAAATACGAACAGATAACTATCGCAAATGCACAAAAAGAGAGTATGGATATGCTTAATGAAAGCTTATCTAAAAATCATATGGCAGCTGAGTTTTTACTTGCAAAAGATAGAATACAAGCTTTTAACAAACTAGCAAGCAGCCCATCTAAAGACAAGGTTATTGTGCCTTATGAGGTTACAGAACTTATAGGTTCGCTTAGTTTGTTTAAAGATTTTATTAAAAACCAAAAAGATTAAAAATGCAAGATTTATTAATACAAGGTTTTGATATACTTACAAAAACACCGTATGGATATTTGATTATCGGTTGTTTTTTGATATTTTTTCAAGCTTTTATACTTGAAAGTATATCTTTTGTAGGTTTTGCGGCTTTAGTTGTTTCTGGTGTGATGTTTTTTTATGATATTTCATTTATATTACAAATAATTATTCTTGCTGTTGTTGCTATTTTGACAATGATTGTGTCTAAAAAATTAACTAAAAATAAAAAAAATAATGACCTTGTTGATTTGGCAAAAGATTTAAAACTAAACACACAATATGGACATATAAAAAATCAAATGCTTTACGCTAGAGGGATGTTGTTTAAGATAAATAACATAAACTCTAATGAGCTTAATGAAAATGAAAAAGTTAAAATTATAAATTTCAATAATGACAATAGTGTGGATATAGAAAAATTAACAATATAATTTTTTGTTTTAGAGGTTTTGATGATTTACTTAGTTGGTTCATCTTTAGAATTTGACGGTGTTAAAACTCTTGTTTTAAATGAGATAAGGCTTGCTAAGCTTGAACTTGATTTAAACTCATTTGATTGTTTGATATTAACATCAAAAAATAGTATAAAATCACTTGAATTTAACAATATAAAGCCAAGTGAAAATATAGAAGTTTTTGTTATAGGTGAAGCAACTTATAGTCGTGCTTTGAAATTTGGTTTTAAAAAAATATATACATCTAAAAATTCACATGGAAATGAATTTGGTATAGAAATTTTACCTTTTTTAAAATCAAAAAAAGTACTTTATCTAAGAGCAAAAAAGGTTGTTTCAAATATTTTTGATTTTTTAAATCAAAATAAAATAGATATAAAGTATGTGGTTGCTTATGAGAATATTTCTAAAATTGTAGATTTAAAACAAAAACCAACAAAAAATAGTATTATTATTTTTACTTCTCCATCAAGTGTTGATAATTTTATTATGAATTTTGGTTGGGATGAATCATATAAGGCTATTTGTATTGGAAATACAACTGCAAATAGAATAAATTTTACAAAAAAAATAACAATATCAAAAAAACAAACAATAAATTCTTGTATAGAGCTTGCTAAAACATTACTTTAAGTAAAATTTTTATATAATTACTAAGCCTGAGTGAAGCGACAACGCATTTTTTCAGGGTCCAACACTTTTGTATTAGCGAAGATGTATAGGTGCTCTGTGATGTGGCTTTGTTTGAGTGTATTTAACATTAGAAGTTGCAACCTTTAAGCGCTTATCTATTTGCAAGATTGGCTTTAATTTGGGCCACTCTTTTATGCAACGCTCATTTGGGTTTTAAAAATACGGAGAATATATGAAAATCCTGATAATCGGAAGCGGCGGTAGAGAATACTCTATCGCCTTAAAACTCAAAGAAGAAAAAAATATAGAAAGTATATATTTTGCACCAGGAAATGGAGCTACTTCTAGAATTGGTCAAAATTTAGATATAAAAGATTACAAAGATTTGGCTAAATTTGCACAAGAAAACAAAATAGATCTTACAATAGTTGGCCCAGAAGCACCACTTAGTGATGGAGTGGTTGATATCTTTAAAACATACAATCTTAACATTTTTGGACCAAGTAAAAAAGCTGCTAGACTAGAGTCTAGCAAGGCTTATATGAAAGACTTTTTGGCAAAAAACAATATAAAAACAGCAAAGTATTTAAATACAGACAACAAAGATGAGGCTTATAAATTTATAGATGAATTCAAAACACCATTAGTTGTAAAAGCTGATGGTCTTTGTGCTGGAAAAGGTGTTATTATATGCCAAGATCATCAAGAAGCCAAAAATGCGGTTGATGATATGCTTAGTGGTAGTAGTTTTGGTGATGCTGGAAAAAGAGTTATCATTGAAGAGTATTTGGATGGATTTGAGCTTAGTTTTTTTGCTATCTGTGATGGTAAGAATTTTGTAAGTTTGCCTGTAGCTCAAGATCACAAAAGACTGCTAGATAACGACGAAGGCCCAAATACTGGTGGTATGGGAGCTTATGCACCTAGTCCGCTTGCTAATAAAAATTTAATTAAAAAAATAGAAGAAGAGGTAGTAAAACCAACTCTTGTTGGTATGCAAAACGAAAACGAACCTTTTTGTGGGGTATTGTTTGTTGGTGTAATGGTTGTTGAAAATGAGCCTTATGTGCTTGAGTTTAATGTTCGTTTTGGCGATCCTGAATGTGAGGTTTTGATGCCTTTGATAGATGAAAATTTGAGCGAATTGTTGCTTGATGCATCTAAAGGAAAATTAAAAGATATAAAACTAAAAGATAATTATGCTGTTGGTGTTGTGATGGCAAGTGAAAAATATCCATATTCTAGTTCTAAAAAAGAAAAAATAGATGTAAAACAAATTCCTCAAAATACACATATTGTATATGCTGGAGTAAGTGAAATAGATGGTGAATTATATGCTGATGGTGGTAGGGTTTTAGTCTGTATTGGTTATGGAAAAAATATAAATGAAGCAGCTAAGAATGCATATTTACTTTGCGATAATATAAGCTTTAATGGTATGCAATATCGTAAAGATATAGCATGGCAGGTGCTAAATGAGCGATAGCTTAGAGCTTAGATTAGAAAAAGAAAATATAAAAATAGCTAGCATAGCTAAGAGATCTGTAGCTTTTGGTATAGATGAAATTTTAGTTAGTGTTTTATTTATGGTTGTATTTTACGATTATTTTAAACTTTATGATGATCCTCAAGATATGGTTAATGCTATATCAAAAATAGCTTTACAATATGTTTTGATTCGTTTTATTTATCAGACATTTTTTGTGTGGTATTATGGCGCTACTATCGGAAAGATTTCTGTTAAAATAGCATGTGTTGATATAGAGTATTTTGATAAGCCAAAATTTATACCAAGCGTAATCAGGGCTTTGGTTAGAAATATAAGCGAAAGTGCCTTCTATCTTGGTTTTATATGGGCTTTTGGAAATCCAGTTAAGCAAACATGGCAAGATAAGCTGTCAAAGACGGTGGTTATAGATGTATCGTAAGATTTTTTTGTTTTGTGCCGTTAATTTTAGTTTGTTTGCAGCTACTCAAAATTTTGAATTTTTAGCAGATAATATTTCTCATAAAGATGGTGTGATTGTTGCTGATAAAAATGTGGTTGTCTATTCTCAGGCATATTTAATAACGGCAGATAAAGCCATATATGATCAAAAAAATCAAATAGTTGAGCTTTTTGGTAATGTAAATATGATGAAAGGCGCTGGAGAAATTTCTAGATCGAATTATGCAAAATTAAATTTAAAAAATAATGATTTAGATCTTAAGTCGCTTTTTATGATGAATAAAGATATGGAAATTTGGCTAAAAAGTGATCAAAGCAACTCAGATAGTAAATACTATACAATAAAACAAGCTACTGTGTCTAGCTGTAATGTTAATGATCCTGATTGGAGTATTAGCGCTTCAAGCACCAAACTAAATAGACAGAGTAAATTTTTACATATGTTTAACCCTGTTTTTAGAATAGGAAATATACCTGTTTTTTATCTTCCTTATTTTGGTTTTAGCATTGATAAACATAGGCGTAGCGGTCTTTTGACTCCTGAAGTAGGGTATAGAAAAAAAGAGGGAATTTATTATAAACAGCCTATATATTTTGCTCCTTATGATGAGTGGGATTTTCAGCTAGATCCACAAATTAGAACTTTAAGAGGCGCTGGTCTTTATTCTGGATTGAGATTTGTTGATTCTGAGTATTCAAACGGGGCTATAGATTTTGGTTTTTTCAATGATAAAGAGAGTTATAGGCGAAATCAAATAAATACCAACTCTAACAATTCTGAATTAAAAAATAAACTTCATAAAGGTATCGAAGTTAAATATAATAGGGATAATTTATTTAAAAATTATTTTGACTCCACATTGCAAGAAGGATTTTTACTTGATGCAACTGTTTTAAATGATATAGAATATCTTAATTTACAGGGTAAAAATGAAGATTATGATTCGCTTGTAACATCTAAATTAAACTATTATATATCTGGTGATGAAAATTATTTTGGAATTTACTCAAATTATTATATAGATACTGAAAAGATAGGAAATAAAAATGGCAATAAAGATACTTTGCAAGAGTTGCCATCTTTGCAATATCATAAATTTTTAACCGATCTTTGGATTCCAAATATATTATATTCTGTTGATTTGCAGTCTCATAGATATGATAGAAAAATAGGCGTAAGTGCTGTTCAGAATGAGCTAAATATTCCATTATCTTTAAATATTCCATTATTTGATGATTATTTTACATTTTCTTTTTATAATAATTTTTATGCAACAAGTATAAATTATAATAATAAGATAAACTCTAGACTAAACAAGAACAATGATTTAAGTAATCAATATGTTAATATAGAACATAGATTTGACATTCACTCAGACTTGGCAAAAACGTATGATAACTTTTTTCATACAATAAATTATGGTGTTGAGTATATAGTTCCTGGCTATAAAAAAGGTGATTTGTCAGAAGATTTTATCTATGATGAGGATAGTGTTGCTTATGAAAATTTCTTGTATAAACAAGAAAGAGAACAAGAACTTAGAATGTATTTAACACAATATTTTTATACTTCAAACGGAAGAAAAATTTTAAAACATAGTATATCTCAGGGTAAATATATAAAAGATTCTAAATATGGAGATTTAAAAAATAGTATATTTTTATATCCATTCTCAAATTTATCGCTTTATAATAAGCTTGAATATTCGCATACAGACGATAAGATTAGAACCATACATTCTGGTATAAATTATACTGGAGATATTTTTTCTTTAAATCTTAATCATACATTGAAAAATAACATAAACTTTCAAAAAGATAGTTATTTGACTTCCTCTGCATCTATAAATTTACTTAGATACTATAAGCTATCTGGTTCTTGGCAGTATGATTTGCAAAATAATAAAACAAAGATGTGGAGAGCAGGTTTAAATCACAATAGAAAATGCTGGAATTATAATTTTGTATATCAAAGAGATATAGAACCAGTTACAACAAGCTCAGGTTCGGCTACTAAAAAAACAGATGGTTTTTATCTTTATGTTAATTTTTATCCAATGGGTGGCGTTCATTATGATTTTTCTATCGAGCATGATTCTACAGGAAATAGATGAAAGAAAATCAAGTAAAATTTAAAAATAAATTGGATGCGGCTTTAAAATTATTTGAAGTTTTACCAAAAAAAGAGCTTGCTGATTCCAAAACACTAGTTTTGTGTGTATCTATAGAATCTGTTATTTTAGTTAACGAGCTTTGTAATTTACTTAACTTAAATTACGAGATGCTTTTTTGTGAAAGCATCCCAACTCCAAATAATCCAGAATGTGATATAGCTATGGTTAGTGAAACAAAAGATGTTATTATAAATGATCAATTAATAGACTCCTTTGGCATAAGTTATGATTTTGTGTACGGGCAAGCACATAGAAAATATGAAGAGAAAATTTTAAAAAATATTTATAAATTTAGAAAAGGAAATCTTTTGTCAAAAATAGAAGGCAGAAATGTATTGTTTGTTGATGAGGGGTCTGAAACCGGTATGACAGCTATGATTTGCGTAAAAACATTGATAAACTCAAAAGCAAAAACAATATCATATGCTACACCCGTTATAGCTAGTGATGTAGCTGCGGCTTTGTATGATTTGGTTGATAATATTTACACGGTAAATAAAATAGTAAATTTTATAGATGTTGATAGTTATTATGAGGAAAAAATAGAAATAAATGATGATTTGATAATGTCAATTTTAGAGGAAAGTCCAAAATATTTGCCATTACAAAAACAACAAGGAGATATAGATAAAAATGCAATATAGTATAGAAGTAAATAATCAGATTGAAATTTTTGATTTAAATAAGGTTGCAAAACAAGCATCTGGAGCGGTGCTGTTACGTGTTAAAAATACTGTTGTTCTGGCAACTGTGGCAAGAGAAGATACTTTGGTTGAAGAAGATTTTTTACCACTTACGGTTCAATATATAGAAAAAAGTTATGCTGCTGGTAAAATACCGGGCGGATATATAAAAAGAGAGACAAAACCAGGTGATTTTGAAACATTAACATCTCGTATTATCGATAGGTCTTTAAGACCTTTGTTTCCAAAAGGTTACGCATATCCTACTCAAATAGTTGTAATGGTTTTATCAGCTGATCCTGAAGTTGATCTTCAAGTTGTTGGGCTAAATGCTGCAAGTGTTGCTTTATATCTTAGTGATATTCCTGTAAATAGACCAGTTTGCGGTGTTAGGGTAGGCTATATAAATGATGAGTTTGTTATAAATCCAACAAACTCAGAGCTTAAAACAAGTGCTTTGGACCTTTATGTGGCCGGAACAAAAGATGAGCTTTTAATGATAGAAATGAGAAGTATGCCTCAACTTAATGATGAATTAATGCCTGCTGTTGATTCTTGTGTTGGTGCTGATTTTGCTTTTAAACAAAACATGAATGAATTTAGTGAAGATAAAATGGTTGAAGCTATAGATTTTGCTGGCAAAGCTATACTTCGTGCTACAAGAGCATATGAGGAAGCTTTTAGTAATCATAAAAAAGAAGATGCTGATTTGGAATTAAAGCCAGAGATATTAAATGATGAAGTAGCTATTTATATAGAT
The DNA here is from genome assembly GCF_002021925.1 of Campylobacter pinnipediorum subsp. pinnipediorum. Taxonomy (NCBI): domain Bacteria; kingdom Pseudomonadati; phylum Campylobacterota; class Epsilonproteobacteria; order Campylobacterales; family Campylobacteraceae; genus Campylobacter; species Campylobacter pinnipediorum. The sequence goes on along the minus strand of NZ_CP012546.1, from coordinate 1,297,259 downwards.
AAACATTATAAAGATGATGTTAAAAATGCTATAAATCAAATGGCTAAAAGCGAGCGTGCTAGTGAATTAGGAAATATAGCCAAAAGAATTTTGAGTGATGACGAGGCTACTCAAAAAGGCTGGGACGAAAAGCTTATAAATAATGTTTTATCAAAATATAAAAAGAAAATAGTTAGAGAGCAAATTATAAACGAAAGTGTTAGAGCTGATGGTAGAAAATTAAACGAAGTTAGACCAATTAGCATAGAAACAAATATTTTACCTAATGTTCATGGCTCTTGTTTATTTACAAGAGGGCAAACTCAAGCTCTTGTTGTTACAACACTTGGAACAGATTCTGATGCTCAAATGTATGATATGCTAACAGAAAATGCAGCCTCTGTTGAAAAATTTATGTTTAATTATAATTTCCCTGGATTTAGCGTCGGCGAAGCTAGTCCTTTAAAAGCTCCTGGAAGAAGAGAACTTGGTCATGGAAACTTAGCCAAAAGAGCCTTAGCGCCTAGTATAGATATAAACTCAGCATATACTTTAAGGGTTGTTTCTGAAATTTTAGAAAGTAATGGTTCTAGTTCTATGGCTAGTGTTTGCGGTGGTTCATTGTCTCTTCGTGCAGCTGGCGTTGATACAATAAAGCTAGTTGCCGGTATAGCAATGGGACTTGTTTTTGAAGATGATAAGCATGCTGTTTTAACTGATATAATGGGTCTTGAAGATCATGATGGGGATATGGATTTTAAAGTTGCTGGCACATTTGATGGCATAACAGCTCTTCAAATGGATATAAAACTTGGTGGCATTAGTCTTGATGTCTTAAGAGAAGCTTTATATCAGGCTAAGCAAGGTAGAGAGCATATACTTAAATTAATGCAAAAAGCAGATGAAGAAATAGTTATAAATGATTCAATACTTCCTAAAATGGAACTTTTTAAAATAGAGCCTAGTAAGATAGTTGATATAATCGGACAAGCTGGAAAGACAATCAAAGAAATCATTGAAAGATTTGGTGTTGCTATAGATTTGGATAGAGAAAAGGGTGAAGTAAAAATTTCTGGAAATAGTAAAAATAGTGTAGATGATGCTAAGGATTATATTATAGAATTAACTTCTAAAGAGAATAAATTTAACAGAAAATCAAACGACAGAAGAGATAGCCATAGACCAAAACCAGTATTTAATATAGGTGATGAGTTTGATGGTAAAGTAAAAAGTGTTGTTGATTTTGGTGTGTTTGTTGAATTAAAAGATGGTGTTGATGGACTTTTACATAAATCCAAAATCCAAAATCCTTTAAATGTTGGAGATATTGTGAGAGTTGTTGTAAGCGAACAAAAAGGCTCAAAAGTATCTTTATCATTGGTTTGAAAATAGTTAGGAATAAAAATGAAATATAAAAAGATTCTTTTTCCGATTGGTGCAGGAGATGATGTAACATCAAGAATTTATGGCGCCTTGCAAGTTGCAAAGTGGCTTAAAGTTCATATTGAAGTTTTATCTTGTCAAATAGACCCTAGCATAGTATATAATATGAAAATGACATTAAGGGGCGGTGTTTTATTTGAAGAGTTTTTAAAGTCAGCAAAGGCTGATTTGGAAGAAGAACATATGAAAAATAAAAATGCCTTTATTAAAATGTGTAAAGAGCTTGATATTGAGGTCAGCGATCATGCCATAAATGGCAAGGCTAGTGCCAATTTTATTATTAAAGATGGTAAAAGAAGTGTCGTTGTGGAAAGAGAATCTAAATTTTATGATCTTATCGTTGCAGCTGTTCCTATTACTGGTAAAATTACTGGGACATTTGAATCAGCTGTTATGAAAAGCGGAAAAGATTGTATAGTTATTCCTAGAAATTTAACTAAGTTTGAGCCAAAAAATATACTTGTAAGTTGGACCTCTACTCCAAATAGTGCTAGTGCTTTAACAAACTCTCTTGATTTATTAAAAAAAGCAGATAGAGTTCATTGTGTCACAGCAAAGAAATCTTTTAATGAAGATAGCGGGTATGCTATAAATAAATTAGAGGATTATTTAAAAATGCATGATATTAATGCAACTTGTGAGATTATTAATACCTATTCAATTCCAGGTAAAGCACTTGTAAAAGTTGCTAGTGATGGTAATTTTGATTTGGTCGTTGCTGGAAGACAGGGTGAAAATGGACTAAGGGAGATGGTTTTGGGCGGAACTTCAAAATTTTTCTTAGAACATACAAAAGTTCCGATTTTTATGTAATTTCAACACAAAAATAGAAAAATAATTACATGGTGTTTTAAAATTTATTTATTATGCCATGTATTTTTTATTATAAAAATAATTTACTTTTAAATTTTACTTGATACAATTTCTAAAATTTTTTTAAGGTGTCTATTGTGCAAAAAGTTTTTTTATCCCCTCCGAATATGAGCGGTAAAGAAGAAGAGTATATATCAAATGTTTTTAAAAGCAACTATATAGCTCCTCTTGGAAAATATGTTGATAAGTTTGAAAATATAGTTAAGGTATACACAAAATCAAACGATGCTTTGGCGCTAAGTAGTGCTACATCAGCAATACATTTAGCGCTTAGGGTTTTGGGAATAAAGCAGGATGATATAGTTTTTGCTTCAGCTTTTACATTTATAGCATCTGTTTCTCCGATTCTTTATGAAAAAGCTACTCCTGTTTTTATAGATTGTGATGATAGTTGGAATTTAAGTCCAGAGCTTTTAAAAGTGGCTATAAAAAATAGTCCAAAAAAACCAAAAGCTCTTATACTAACTCATCTTTATGGTCAATCTTGTAAGATGGATGAAATATGCGATATTTGTAAAAATGAGGGTATTTTTTTGATAGAAGATGCCGCTGAAGCACTTGGAGGGTTTTATAAAGATAAAGCACTTGGAAGTTTTGGTGATCTTGGTGTTTATAGCTTTAATGGAAATAAGATTATCACCACATCTGGAGGCGGTATGCTTGTTGGAGATAGAAAACTTGTTGAGAAGGCAAGGTTTTATTCAACTCAAGCAAGAGAACCTATGCTTCATTATGAACATAATGAGTATGGATATAATTATAGATTAAGCAATGTTTTAGGAGCTATTGGTGTAGCTCAGATGGAAGTTTTAGATGAAAGAGTTAAGCAAAAAAGAGCTGTGTTTGAAATTTATAAAGAGCAATTAAGTGATATTTTGGATTTTATGCCTGAAATTCAAAATTCTCACGGCAACAGATGGCTTAGTACCGGGGTATTTAAAGAAAAAAATATAAATCTAAAAATAATTGAAAAACTATCTAAAAATAACATAGAAAGTAGACCACTTTGGAAGCCTATGCACTTACAGCCATTATTTAAAGATAGTCTGAGTTTTGTTGACGGAACTAGTGAAAGTTTATATAATGATGGGATTTGCCTACCAAGTGGCAGTTGTTTAGATATAGCTACACAAGAAAAAATTATAAATTTAATAAGACAAGAGATAAAGTGTTAAAAACTACAAAATTAAAAAGACTGATATTTTTTATTTTTGGCGATATTGTATTATTTTGCATATCTATATATTTTGCTTTTTTGTTAAGGTTTAATGGCTTTATACCAGATGTTTTTTATACAGGGTTTTTTATTAGTTTGATGTCATTAAATATAATAAAACTTTTCTTTATGTGGTTTTTTAAAATTTATAGAGTTCCGTGGAGATTTTTTGGACTTAATGAGGCTAGAAAAATTTTTATAGCCCATTTTTTTTCGTTCGTATCTTTTTATATTTTATTTTTATATTTTCAAGATTTATTTAATCCCTTTCCTAGAAGTGTAATATTTATAGATTTTGTTATTTCTTATTTGTTTATCGGTGGATTTAGGATATCAAAGCGTATGTTTTTGGATTTTTCAGTAAAAACAAAGCAGGGGAAAGCTTGTATCGTTATCGGGGCCACAAACAAAACTATACAAATTTTTAAAGGCTTGAAAGATGGCTATATAGATGATTTTTATGCCGTTGGTGTTTTTGATAAAAGACAAGAGCTTATTGGCACTTATTGTGGTGGATTTTTGGTTCAAGACAAAACAAGTATAAAAAAAATTGTCGATGATTATGGTGTTAAAACAGCTATAATAGCTTTGAACTTAAATCAAAATGAGTTAAAAGAACTTTTTGATGAGCTTATGGTTTATGGAATACGAGATATTAAACTTTTTTCATTGATTGAAGATAATCCAATAAAAGACATTCGTATAGAGGATTTGTTGGCTAGAAAACCAAAAGATTTAGACCAAGAGATACTTGTTAAATTTATTTGTGATAAGGTTGTTTTAGTAACTGGAGCTGGTGGAAGCATAGGTTCTGAAATAGTAAAACAGTGTTTAAAATTTGGTTCAAAAAAAATTATTTTAGTTGATAATAGTGAGTTTAATCTTTATAAAATATCAGAAGAAACTAACGATGCTAGATGTATTTGTAAGATGGTTGATATTACAAATCTCCAAGATATAGAGAATATATTTTTAGATTACAAACCAGATATAGTCATACATGCGGCTGCTTATAAACATGTTTTTTTATGTGAATTAAATCCTTTGGCTGCTGTTAAAAATAATGTTATAGGAACAAAAAATATCATAGATTTATCAAAAAAATACAATGTTAAAAAGGTTGTGGTTATATCATCAGATAAGGCTGTTAGACCAACAAATATTATGGGAGCCACAAAAAGAGTTTGTGAATTGTATGCTTTAAATTCTAATGAAGATAGTAGTTGCGAAATAGTTTGTGTTCGTTTTGGAAATGTTTTAGGAAGTAGTGGTAGTGTTATACCAAAGTTTAAATCACAAATAGCTCAAAATAAACCTTTAAGTGTAACTCATCCTGAAATAACTAGATATTTTATGCTTACTAGTGAGGCTTGCCAACTTGTATTGCAAGCTGCATCTATAGCTTCTGGTGGAGAGCTGTTTGTTCTTGATATGGGAGAGCCTGTTAAGATACTAGACCTTGCTAAAAAAATGCTTTTTCTTTCAAATAAAGAGCATTTGGGTGTGAAATTTGTTGGTCTTAAAATGGGTGAAAAATTATATGAAGAATTGCTTGTTAATAAAGATGATATTCAAACAAAATTTGAATCAATATTTGTTACAAAATATGAAAAATATGATATTGTGAAATTAAATAAAGAGATACAGCACCTTATCACTTTAAAAAATGATAAAATTTGTGAAGTATTAAAAGATATAGTTCCTGATTTCAACCACGAATTAAATTTAAAGGATTAAAAATTGGTCATAAAAGACATACAAAGATTTAGTGATGTAAGATACAAAGCAAGAGCATATTTGTGTTATATTTTTGAAAGAAATATTCCAAATAGATTGCCAGGCGCAAACTTGCAAAATATAAAAGATGGTTTTGATAAGGTTGTTCATGAGATAGAGAATTTTGATGCATTTTATATACTTGATAAAAATGGAGTTCAGGTAGAAAATGCTCTTAGTACAAAGAAGGAATACTGTGTTGGAGCTGGTGAAAATAGGGCTAATAAAGCTTATTATTATTCTACTGTAAAGTTAAGAAGATTTTTTTTAAGTGACCCATATCCATCGGTGCTAGATGGTAAGCTTTGTGTTACTGCAAGTATGCCAGTTTATAATGAAAAAAATGAGTTAAAATTTATAGCTTGTATAGATATATCTCTTGAAAATATTTTAAGCATTGTTGATAGCGGCGGTATTGAAAGACATTTTGGTAATTTTTTAAAAAGTGTTTATACTTTATTTTGTGGATCGCTTTTTATGATATGTGCGTTTTTATTTTGGCATGGAGTAAAAAGTTTTATATCACACACATCAAATATCCAAATAGAACAAATTTTTGAATCAACCATTATATTGACATTGGCACTTGCGATTTTTGATTTGGTAAAGACTATTTTTGAAGAAGAAGTTATGGGCAAAAACCATGATGAAACAAGCGTGGTATATAAAACAATGGTTAGATTTATCGGCTCTATTATAATAGCACTTGCCATTGAGGCACTTATGCTTGTGTTTAAATTTGCTATTACTTCACCGGAAAATATTATAAATGCTATTTATTTAATAGGTGGTGTTGCACTTCTTATGGTGGCTCTTAGCTTTTATTTAATTAGTGTGAAAAAGCAAGATAGATGATTTTTATAAAATAAAATTATTATTTTAAAAATTAATTGCTATTTTTTTATTTTTAAATAGTAATAATTATAAAAATTAAGAGAGCTTTTTTATCTTTTAGAATAATTAAAGCTTTAATAAATAGATTTTTTGATAAAATAAAGCATTTTTTTTAAAAAGGATATTATGTGAAAATATTAGTAGTAGATGATAGTTCAACTATGAGAAGAATCATAAAAAACACTTTGCAAAGGCTTGGCCATCAAGATATTTTAGAGGCCGAGCATGGTGGCGAGGCTTGGAATTTATTAGGACAACATAGCGATATTAATGTTTTAATAACTGACTGGAATATGCCTGAAATGAATGGGTTAGAGCTTGTTAAAAAAGTTCGTGCAGAGGAAAAATATGTTGATATGCCAATAATAATGGTAACAACAGAGGGCGGAAAAGCTGAGGTTATTACAGCCTTAAAAGCTGGTGTAAATAACTACATAGTGAAACCTTTTACACCGCAAGTTTTAAAAGAAAAACTTGAAGACGTTTTAGGTTAATGAGAGATAATTTTTATGAGTTAAGTGTTAAAACACTTAAATTTTACCCTGAGATATTGGAGTTTATTTTTTTACTTGGCTTTACTTGTGTAGAAGAGTGTGAGAATAATGAAATTTTGTTGCGCGATGAATCTGATTTGAGTGAAGTTGAGTGGGGTATAAAAGAATATATAGATAGAATTTGCCAAACTTTAAATATTGATAGTGATTTGGTAACTAATTTAAGTATTAGAGAAAATAAAGATTGGATAAATGAATATAAACAAGCTATTAAACCAATTTTATTGGATAATTTTTATATACGCCCTAGTTGGGAAAAAGAGCTTGATGGAGTACAAAATATAATAATAGACCCAGCACTTGCTTTTGGGTCGGGTCATCATGAAAGTACAAGCTCTTGTGTTTTATTTTTACAAAAATATGCAAAAAGAAATTTACATACAATAGATGTTGGTTGTGGCAGCGGAATACTTAGTATATTGATGTCAAAACTTGGCTGCGTGGTTGATGCTTGTGATACTGATGAGCAGGCTGTTAAAAGCTCTATAGAAAATGCAAAATTAAATAATGTTAAATATAATAAAATATGGACAGGTTCGATATCTAATTTAAATATTAAATATGATATTGTTGTTGCAAATATTATAGCTGATGTTATATTTATGCTTGAAAAAGATTTAAAAAATATTTTAAAAGATGGTGCATACTTAGTTTTGTCAGGCATATTGGCGAAATATGAAACTCGTATCAAAGATACTTTTAAAGAGTTTGAATTAGTTGAACAAAAACAGCTTAATGATTGGGTTAGTTTTGTGTTTAAAAAATAATTTTTAAGAGGAAATTAATGAATAATAAAAAACAAAATAATAACGATAACGGCAATTTCTTTAATAAGAATCCAATTTTTATTTTTGCTATTTTTTCTATTGTGATTATATTGATTTTCAGAAGTTTAACTGGAGACAGCATGATGGGCTCTATTGGCTCTAATGCTCAAACGAAAAATATAGCATATTCTGATTTTAAAGATATGGTTAAAGGTAAACAAATAACACAAGTAGCTATATCAGATAGCACAATTAAAGCAGTATCAAATGATAGATATGTTTATATAGTAAAAAGAGTTTCTGACCCAACATTGATACCTATGCTTGAGCAAAATGGTGTTGAGTTTGGAGCATATAGTGATACGAATTGGTTTAGTGAGTTACTTTTTTCTTGGGTTCTTCCTGTTTTTATATTTTTTGGAATTTGGATGTTTTTGGCTAGTAGAATGCAAAAAAATATGGGCGGAGGAATTTTAGGCATAGGAAGCGCCAAAAAGCTTATAAACTCTGAAAAACCAAAAACTACATTTAATGATGTTGCAGGTGTAGAAGAAGCAAAAGAAGAGGTTGAGGAGATTGTTGATTATCTTAAAAATCCAGATAAATATCTTCGTCTAGGTGCAAAAATACCAAAAGGCATTTTGTTGGTTGGACCCCCAGGAACAGGTAAAACATTGCTTGCAAGAGCTGTTGCTGGCGAAGCAAATGTTCCATTTTTTTCAATGTCTGCTTCCAGTTTTATAGAGATGTTTGTTGGTGTCGGTGCTAGTCGTGTTAGAGATCTTTTTGAAAATGCAAAAAAAGAATCTCCTGCTATTGTCTTTATAGATGAGATTGATGCTATAGGAAAGAGTAGAAACTCAAGCCCTATGGGTGGAAATGATGAGAGAGAACAAACTTTAAATCAGCTTTTGTCTGAAATGGATGGTTTTGATGCTGATAAGGCTCCTGTTATAGTCATAGCTGCTACAAATAGACCAGAGGTTTTAGATGCTGCTTTACTTAGACCTGGTCGTTTTGATAGACAAGTTTTGGTAGACAAACCTGATTTTAAAGGCAGGATAGATATACTAAAAGTTCACATGAAAGATGTTAAAGTTTCAGATGATGTAAACTTAGAAGAGATCGGAAGATTAACAACTGGTTTGGCTGGAGCTGATTTACAAAATATAATAAATGAAGCAGCTTTACTTGCTGGTAGAAATTCAAAAAAAGTTGTAGAACAAAATGATCTTGTAGAGGCTGTTGAAAGATCAATAGCTGGATTAGAAAAAAAATCCCGCAGAGTAAATCCTAAAGAGAAAAAGATAGTAACTTATCATGAAAGTGGACATGCCTTGATAGCCGAAGTTACTAAAGGTGCTAAAAAAGTTAGCAAGGTTTCTGTTATACCTCGTGGTTTGGCAGCTCTAGGATATACGCTAAATACTCCAGAAGAAAATAAATTTATGATGCAAAAACATGAGCTTTTAGCTGAAGTTGATGTATTGCTTGCTGGTAGAGCGGCCGAAGAAATTTTTATAAAAGAGATTTCAACAGGCGCTAGCAATGATCTAGAAAGAGCAACAGATATATTAAAAGCTATGATTAGTATGTATGGTATGAGTGATGTTGCCGGACTTATGGTTCTTGAGAAACAAAGAAATAATTTTTTAGGTGGTCAAAGCATAAAAGATTATAGTGATAAGATGGCTGAAAAAGTTGATGAATTTGTAAAAAATATGCTTGATACTAGATACGCCGAAGTTTTACAAACACTCAAAACTTATAGCGGTGCGATAGAAGATATGGTAAAAGCACTATATGAAGAAGAAACAATTAGTGGTGAAAAAGTTAGAGAAATTATAGCAAATTATGAGGAAGTAAATAACATGCCTACTCGCTTAGATAATTCAAAAGATGATTTTTCTGATAACAAGGCTTAATTAAAAAATCTACGGTAAAATCTCCGTAGATTTTTATAAAATTTATTAATTATTGGATTTTAAATTATGAATGAATTAAAAAAAATACAGCTTATGTATGTCTTACCAAATTTATTTACAGCAGCTAGTGCTTTTACTGGTGTTGTTAGTATAATTTCATCTATCAATGGACAATATTCCAAGGCTATATTGTATATATTTTTGTCTTTGATTTTTGATGGATTAGATGGTCGTGTAGCAAGACTTACCAAAACTACTAGTAAATTTGGTGTTGAATTTGATAGCTTAGCTGATTTGGTTGCTTTTGGTGTTGCTCCAAGTATTCTTTTTTATCTCACTATTGGGCATCAATTTGGTAGATTTGGGGCTTTAATTAGTGCTATTTTTGTTGTTTTTGGTGCTATAAGATTGGCTCGTTTTAATGTAACAACCGGAACTTATGAACCAAATGTTTTTATAGGATTACCTATACCTACTGCGGCTATAGTTTCTGTGGTGTGGGTAGGATTTTATATAGAGTATGATTTTTTAAATGGATTTGAATTGGTTTTTATGTTTTTTAAAGCTATTTTGGGTATGTTGATGGTAAGCAACATTCGTTATCCTAGTTTTAAAAAGATAAATTTAAAACAGATGCATGTTTTAAGAACATTGATTGGACTTGTTGTTACCTTTTCTATGTTGTATTTATATCCATTAGAAAGTTCTATGATTATAACAAGCGCTTATGTGTTATATGGTTTGGCAAGAGCTGGCATAATGTATAGCAAAAATTTAAAAAAGGAGAGTAAATGATTTTTTGTATTACTAAAATCATAATATTTATTTTAAAAAATAAAAACTTTCCTCTGTTGCTACTTAAGTAGTAAAATTACTTCACTTTTAACCTAATAGTATACAAAAATATAAAACATAAACTAAAATGCATAAGGCAATTATAAAATAAATATAAATTTATAATATTTGAATATCAAGAGATGGCAAGCAAGTTACAGGTGTTTATATAAATATAGCTAAAAGTACATATATAACTTTAGCTTGAAAGACTTTGGGTTTATATATGTTATAGGAGCAGTTTTTGCAGTTGCTAATAACGGCGACTTTGATTTGTAAAACAAATATCCAAACAAGCTTTAAATAATAATCGTTTGTTTTCTTTATAGGGATTTGGAAAAAGATATAAAATTAGCCAACAATGCACTTAAGTCATCTAAAAATAAAAGAATTTATACATTTATAGAGAACAAGTCCTAAACATATAAAGTACAAGCTAAAAATGAAGCCAGATGAAGTTATCAAAAGGGCGGTTTAAGCTGTAAATTATGCAAAAAACTTTTTATAATGATGTAGAGTTTAGTCGCGAAGACACAGGAATAGTGATATTGGTTTTAAAAGAGATATTAGATGCTGTCATATTATCTGAGCTAAAACCATAAATTTGCTTGATACTGTTGGTAGTAATTTTCAGATGAGCTTAGTGATATGATAAAATAAATGATTAATTTTATAGATAATAGAGCTATTGTTTTAGTTTATAATCATCTTGCTACTGCCAAATTATTTATCTTGTGTTATAGCTAGAGCTAGGCAAATAGAGTTTACTATCAACGGAATAGGCGAATGGGCTTAAATGCAGGACTTGAAGAGATAATTGTGGCAATTAATACCAAAAAAGATATTTTTGATGATATTCATGCGGATATAATAGCTAAAGAAATTTATCCTACTTCTAAATTTGTTGCAAATATTCAGGTATTGAGTCACAATCGAATAAAGCCATATTGGCAATACACGAAAGTGAGACACATTAAGATTGTGTTAAAGCATAAACAAACTCATGAGATTGTATCGGTAGAAAGTATAGGTTTGAAAAAATTATCTTGTTCTTGGTAAACATAGCGCAAGACACGCACTTAAAGATAAATTAGTATCTTTAGGGTTTAATTTAGATGAAGAGTCATTAAATGAAGCATTCTATAAATTTAAAGATTTGACAGATAGGAAAAAAAGAGATTTTTGATGGCGATATTAGAGCTTTAAGTTCTTAAGAAATTATTAAAATCTCTCAAGCTTTATAAACTTGTAATATTTTACAAAGTAGTTTTGGCAAGCGTTTCTGTGGATATTTGGGTATAATGAAGAAAACAAGAGTGGTTCATTTTTGAGTGGCGGAATTATTTAAAGCTATGAACCTTATAATTAGAATTAGTAGTGTATTAAATATAGCTGTTACTTTAAAATTTAGCCAAAGGTTGGTGTCGAATGAGATCAAAAGAATAGAATATGCCTAGATACAGACACAAAGTACTAAAGCTTATATTGGTTTATTAATATAGTTACACTCGCATAAAAAATAGCTAATTAATTTTTCTGTTATGGTTTGTAATTATATGCCGGAAATTTTATAAAATTCATGCAAATTATTCGTTTAAAAATATAAATAAATATTATCAATTCTAAGTAAGAAAAACTAAAAACTAATTAATTTTTAACAATTTATTTTTTATGTTAATGCTGTTTTTATCGCGCTTTGAAACATGTTTGAATATATGAAAATTTAAGCTAAAAATAAGTCATATTTGTTAAAATACTTTTATGCTTTATGATTTCTTTGCAGATTATAAAGCATAGTAATAATTTGATCAAATTTTATTTACGGGTTTTAGATTTATTTTTATAGAGGTTATTCTATGTTTTGAATTATGTAAGATATTGTTCAAACCTTATAGATAAAAACTATATTTTTAATATCAAAAAAAATTATTATAAAACCAAAAAAATGTTTGATAGTTTTTAGACATTTTTATAAGGTTATGCTTAGTTGCTAAAATAATTTTTTATTATTTTGGCTTGAACTTAAAGCTTTTTTAAAGCAAATATTAATTGAAACAATTTTTTATGGAGGAAACTATGTATTCAAACAAAAAACTTTTAGAACTTTTAACCCCTGAAAATAGCCAGCTTATAATTATAGATCATCAACCACAAATGGCGTTTGGTGTTCAATCTATGGATCGTCAAGTATTAAAAAACAATGTTGTTGCGCTTGCAAAAGGTGCTAAAGCATTTAATATCCCAACAACAATAACAACAGTTGAAACAGAAAGCTTTTCTGGTCACACTTATCCTGAATTATTACAAGTATTTCCTCATCACAAAATTCTTGAGCGTAGCTCAATGAACTCTTGGGATGACCAAAATGTTCGTGATACTTTGGCTAAAAACGGACGCAAAAAAGTAGTAGTAGCTGGATTATGGACAGAAGTTTGCAATCTAGGCTTTGCACTAGCTGCAGCGCTAGAAGGTGGCTATGAAATTTACATGGTAGCTGATGCTTCTGGTGGTACTTCTGTAGAAGCTCATAAATATGCTATGGATCGCATGACTCAAGCAGGTATCGTTCCTGTAACTTGGCAACAAGTTATTCTTGAATGGCAACGTGACTGGGCAAGAAAAGACACTTATAATGCAGTAATGGATATAGTAAGAGAGCATTCTGGTGCTTATGGTATGGGTGTTGATTATGCTTATACTATGGTACATAAAGCTCCTGAGCGTGTAAAACACGGCGAACGCGTTGGACCAAACCCTGCAAAATAATATATTTTGATTTAAACACTAGATATTTAGCGGTCTACTCTTTTTTGGTCTAGATCGCTTTTTGTTTAAAACAAATTTATATTAAAGGGTAATAATAATGAAACTTTATTTTTTTAGCTTATGCGTCGGATTATTAGTAGGCGTTATTTATTATATTTTAAATGTCCGCTCCCCAGCCCCTCCATTAGTAGCCCTTATAGGACTTCTTGGTATGCTTATAGGCGAACAGATTATTCCGGTTGTAAAAAATTTTTTTTCCAAAGATGAAATTATAAAAACTAACGAACAAACTAATATCCCAAAAAAAACAAACAATCAATATATTATTGATACACAAAGGGATAAAAATGACAAAACAGATTCCTGATATTATTTTTTACAATGGTGACATTACAACTCTTGATAAATCAAATCCAAAAGCACAAGCTGTTGCTATTAAAGATGGTAAATTTATAAGCGTTGGTTCTAATGATGATGTTTTAAGATTAGCAGGTGATTTAACAAAAAAGGTTGATTTAAAAGGACGCGGGGTTCTTCCCGGGTTGTTTGATAACCATACTCACGTTATTCGTGGTGGACTTAATTATAACCTTGAGCTTAGATGGGATGGAGTTAGAAGCTTGGCTGATGCTATGGCTATGCTAAAAGCACAAGTTGATATCACCCCAGCACCTCAATGGGTTCGTGTTGTTGGTGGATTTACAGAACACCAATTTGTTGAAAAAAGACTTCCAACAATAGAAGAATTAAATAAAATTGCACCTCAAACACCTGTTTTTATATTGCACCTTTATGACCGTGCTATATTAAATGGTGCCGCTTTAAGGGCTGTTGGATATACAAAAGATACTCCAAACCCTCCTGGTGGCGAAATAGTACGCGACAGTAAAGGAAATCCTACGGGCTTATTTTTAGCAAAACCAAATGCTACTATACTTTATACTTCTTTGGCAAAAGGACCAAAACTTCCCTTGGATTATCAAGTAAACTCAACTAGACACTTTATGCGTGAATTAAATCGCTTGGGTATAACGGGCGTTATAGATGCTGGTGGCGGTTTTCAAAACTATCCAGATGATTATGAGGTTATTCAAAAATTATCAGATGAAAATCAGCTAACAGTAAGAATAGCTTATAACTTGTTTACCCAAAAACCAAAAGAAGAAAAAGAAGACTTTTTAAGATGGACTTCATCTGTTAAATACAAGCAAGGAAATGATTATTTCCGCCACAATGGTGCTGGTGAAATGCTTGTCTTCTCGGCAGCAGACTTTGAGGATTTTCGTCAGCCTAGGCCTGAAATGGGACCTGAAATGGAGGATGATTTAGAAGAAGTTGTTAGAATTTTAGCTGAAAACAAATGGCCTTGGCGTTTACACGCAACCTATGATGAGACTATATCTCGTGCTTTAGATGTTTTTGAAAAGGTTAATGAAGACATTCCATTAGAAGGTATTAACTGGTTTTTTGACCATGCTGAGACAATATCTAATAAATCAATAGATAGAATAGCTAAACTCGGTGGAGGTGTTGCGTTCCAACACAGAATGGCATATCAAGGTGAATATTTTATAGATAGATACGGTGCAAAAGCAGCTGAGGCTACACCTCCTGTTAAAAAAATGCTTGAAAGTGGTGTAAAAACATCAGCTGGAACAGATGCTACACGGGTTGCTTCTTACAATCCTTGGGTTTCGTTATCTTGGCTTGTAACTGGTAAAACAGTTGGCGGTGTAAAAATGTATCCTGATAGCAACTTGCTTGATCGCGAAACAGCTCTTAGAATGTGGACTGAAAAGGTTGCTTGGTTCTCAAATGAAGATGGCAAACGAGGTAGGATAGAAGCTGGACATTTTGCTGATTTTATTGTTCCTAGCAAAGATTATTTTAGTGTAGATGACGATGAAATTTCATTTTTAACTTCTCATCTAACAGTAGTTGGCGGAAAGGTTGTTTTTGGTGATGGAGATTTTATAGATTTGGATGAAAATCCACTACCGCCAGCTATGCCTGATTGGTCTCCAACACGTAAATTTAAAGGATTTGCTGCTTGGGGCGACCCTGACGGTGCAGGTAAAAACTCACTTTCTCTTATACGTCAGCAAGCTATGTCTAGTTGTGGTTGCGGAACATCTTGCGGTATTCACGGCCACGACCATGCACAAGCTTGGAAGTCAAACATACCGACATCTGATTTAAAAGGATTTTTTGGTGTGCTTGGTTGTTCTTGTTGGATGGCATAAATTTAAAACTGGATTGGACTTTGTTTCAATCCAACATTATTTTAGGAGTGTGAATGTTAATATCAGAAGATAGTAGTTTTGCTCCGTTAAAGCAAAAATTATTTTTAGTTCTTTGGGTTGCTACTGTTGTTGGAAACATAGGAAGTTTTATAAGAGATGTTGCAAGTAGTTGGCTTATAACAGACCTGTCTGCTTCACCTGCGGCTGTTTCTTTAATACAAGCGGCTACAACATTACCTGTATTTTTACTTGCTATACCAGCTGGGGTTATGTCTGATATTTTAGATAGGCGTAAATTTCTAATAGCAATACAGCTTTTATTAGCTTCAAGTAGTATTAGCTTGATGTTTTTATCTATGACGGGACTTCAGTCTGTTGCTACTTTGGTTTTGTTTACTTTTGTTGGTGGTATAGGTGCTGCTTTAATGGGACCTACTTGGCAGACAATAGTTCCTGAATTAGTGCAACGCAAAGAGTTAAAAAACGCAGTCGCTTTAAATTCATTAGGGATAAATATAGCAAGGGCTGTTGGACCTGCTGTGGGCGGTGTTGTTTTAGCTCAGTTTGGTGCTTATTTTGCTTATGGAATGGATGTTATAAGCTATGTCTTTGTTATCTCTGCTTTACTTTGGTGGAAGCCACAAGTAAAAGTTAAAGATGAGCTTTTTGAAAACTTTGGCGGTGCTTTTAGAGCAGGTCTTAGATATGCAAAATCGAGCAAACCTTTGCATGCAGTTTTGTTTAGAACTATTATATATTTTATATTTGTTAGTGCTATGTGGGCTTTGCTTCCTTTAGTTGCTCGTAAGCTTTTATCAGGCACTGCCGGATTTTACGGAATACTTTTGGCTTCAATAGGTCTTGGTGCTATTATAGGCGCCATTGTTCTTCCAAGACTAAGAAAAAGGTTTGATTCTGACAAGTTAATAGTATTATCAGCTGTTTTAAGCGGCATTGTTATGCTTGGTTTGTCTTTTGCACCACCTAAATTTATAGCTGTAATTGCTGTATTTTTCTTAGGTTCAGCTTGGATTATAGCTTTAACAACTCTTAATAGTGTAACTCAAACCATATTGCCAAACTGGGTTCGTGGTCGCTCACTTGCCATATATCTTACTACCTTTAATGGCGCAATGACTGCTGGTAGTTTGATATGGGGTGTTGTTGCTCAGTATATTGGTATAAGCCTTACTTTGGTTGGGGCTGCTATTTTGCTAGTTGTAGCAAATATTTTAGCTAGTAGAAAAAAACTACCACTTGGAGAAGATGATTTAAGTCCAGCACAGCACTGGGAAGATCCATATACTCATTCTAAGATAGATTTACATCGTTCGCCTGTTTTAGTTCAAGTTGAGTATTTAGTAAAAAAATCAGACCAAGAAGAGTTTTTACATAAAATAAAAAAACTAGCAGAACATAGAAAAAAAGATGGTGCGTATGCTTGGGGGATAGTTCAAAGCACTCACGATGAGGAAATTTTGCTTGAATGGTTTTTTGTTGAAAATTGGGCAGAGCATTTAAGGCAGCACAATAGGGTTTCTAAGGTTGATGCTATGCTTCAAGCGGAAATTAATGCATATCATCAAGGAGAAAAACCTAACATAAAACATTTTGTAGGCATGAACTAATAAAATATATTTAACATAAAATTAGAAAATATATAGTGTATTTTAAGTAAAACAAAGCTTTTTTTATGTATTATTTCAGCTCATAAGGCTTTATAAAGTAGGGGATAGATCCGAAATAAGCTTTAAAATTTTAAGGAGAATGACGATGAAAAAAATCGTTTTATTACTTTTATCTCTCACTGCTTTTGCATTTGCTGCAGGCGCAGATGGTGAAATGAACAACTCAATGATTAGATCAGCTTCTGTTTTAGCTGCTGGTATAGGTCTTGGTCTTGCTGCTCTTGGCGGTGCTATAGGTATGGGAAATACCGCTGCTGCTACTATTAGTGGAACAGCTAGAAATCCTGGTGTTGCTAGTAAGCTTATGACAACCATGTTTATTGCTCTTGCTATGGTTGAAGCTCAGGTCATTTATGCATTGGTTATAACTCTTATTGTTCTATACGGCAACCCTATGCTTGGATAATAAATAATTTTATGCTCTATGTTTTATAGGGCATATTTCTTTGCGACCTTGGTGGAATTGGTAGACACGCTATCTTGAGGGGGTAGTGCCAGTAGGTGTGCGAGTTCAAGTCTCGCAGGTCGCACCATCTAATTTTCTATTAGATACATCTATGCTTGTTTGTTAGTATTAAATAATAATTTTGATTATCTTTGCTATTTAAAATTTTACTAATAGCTTTTGCTGTATTATTTTCGCCTTTATTGTCCTTTATAAATTTTTGTTAAAAATTTATAGTACCCGTCATTAAACCTTAGAATTGATTTTTTATTTTTAGTTTATTGAGTGTCGTTATAATAAAATAGAATATATTAATCAAATATAAAATTATTGCATTTATGAATTTTCTTGATTAAAACGCTTTTTAATCATATTTAAGATAATATCCATTTTTTTATTTATTTAGAAATTTATTAAAAGTGGGAATTTATGAAGATAATTTTTATGGGAACGCCTGATTATGCTACTGAGATTTTGCGTCAAATTTTAATTGAAGGCATAGAAGTATTAGCTGTTTTTACAAATCCAGATAGACCAGTAGGAAGAAAACAAATTTTAACACCGCCAAGTGTGAAGCTATTTTTACAAGAAAATGGATACAAAATAGATATTTTTCAACCAAAAAATTTAAGGGATGAGGATACAATAAAAAAAATAAAAGAATTAAATCCTGATTTTATAGTTGTTGCTGCTTATGGTAAAATTTTACCAAAAGATATTTTACAAATAGCCCCCTGTATAAACTTACATGCATCTATTTTACCAAAATATAGAGGTGCTAGCCCTATCCAATCAGCATTATTAGCCGGCGAAAAACAAACCGGAGTAACAACGATGCTTATGAATGAGGGGCTTGATACAGGCGATATGCTTGAGTTTGATTGTACAACCTGTGAGCACAAAACAAGTAAAGAGTTATTTGATGAATTAGCTCAAACGGCTGGAAAATTAATCATATCTACACTTAAAAATTTCAATACTTTAAAACATATCAAACAAGATGAAAGCAATGCAAGTTATTGTAAAAAAATCACAAAACAAATGGGGCTTGTTAGTTTTAAAGATACAACGGCTGAAATTTATAATAAATTTAGAGCTTTTGATCCTTGGCCTGGTATATTTTTAGAAAATGGATTAAAAATTATTGATTTAAAACCAAGTAATAAAAAGGGTAATTGCGAAGAAATAATTGATATAACCGAAAAAAGCTTTTTTGTTGCTACACATGATTTTTCGGTAGAAATTTTTAGCATACAAGAACCTGGTAAAAAGGCGGTTAAGGCTATAGATTTTATAAATGGAAAGAGGCTTAAAGTTGGTAGTAGAATTTCTTGATGAATGTGAATCAACACATCTGCATTTAGTAAATTTGCTAAAATCAAATGCCATAAAACCGCCCCATGCTATATCAACCAAGATACAAACAAATGGTGTTGGTAGTCGTGGTAATAGTTGGCTTGGATATGAAGGCAATCTTTTTTTGTCTGTTTGTGTTGATAAAAACAGTATACCAAATGATTTAAATGATGCCTCAATATCTATATATTTTTCTATGATTTTAAAACAATATCTTAAATCATTTGGATCAAACGTATGGGTAAAATGGCCTAATGATTTTTATATAAACGATAGGAAAATAGGTGGAATTTTAAGCACAAAAATAAACGACAATTACATAATTAGCTTAGGATTAAATTTAGTCGAATCTCCAGACAATGCGGATATTTTAGATATAAATTTGACGGCAGATAGCATAGTATGGGGCTTTTGCGAGCAAATAGATAAAATGATTTCATGGAAGCATATTTTTAGCAAATTTAAGATAGAATTCGAAAAATCAAAAAAGTTCATAACACATATTGATAGATATAGTGTTGATCTGTCGCAAGCTACGCTTTGTGAAGATGGAGCTATTTTTATAAACAATAAAAAGGTGTATTCTTTAAGATGAGTGAAGTAATAACTATAGCAAACCAAAAAGGTGGAGTTGGTAAGACAACAACTGCTGTAAATTTAGCAGCTTCTTTAGCTGTAGCAGAAAAAAAAGTTCTGCTTATAGATATAGATCCACAAGCAAATGCTACAACTGGCATGGGTTTTAATAGAAGTGATTATGAGTTTAATATCTATCATGTCTTAACAGGATCAAAAAAATTATCAGAAATAGTGCTAAAAACACAGATACCAACTCTATTTTTAGCACCTGCAAATATAGGCTTAGTAGGAATAGAAAGAGAATTTGATGATAAAAGCAGGGATTTTAAACTTGTATTAAAAAACAAACTTGATGAGATAAGAAGCGATTATGATTTTGTTATAATAGACAGTCCACCAGCACTAGGAAGTCTAACTATAAATGCATTAAGTGCAAGCGATAGTGTTATCATACCTGTTCAGTGCGAATTTTATGCATTGGAAGGTCTTGCAATGATGTTAAATACAATCAAACTAGTAAAAAGCGAAACAAATCCAAAGCTTAACGTAAAAGGATTTTTGCCAACTATGTTTAGCTCTCAAAATAATCTAGCAAAAGATGTTGTAACAAATTTAAAGCAACACTTCAAACATAAGCTTTTTATGTGTGGACTAAACCCAGATGATGATTTGGTTGTAATCCCAAGAAATGTTAAACTAGCTGAAAGCCCTAGCTTTGGCAAACCTGTTATATTGTATGATATAAAATCAGCTGGTTCTTTGGCATATCAAAACTTAGCATATTCTATCTTGGAGTAATAATGGCAAAAAAAACAGGACTTGGCGGAAGAGATTTTGGTGTTGTATTTAGCGATGTTGAAGCCGCTTACAATAAAGTATTTGAAACCGATAAAAGTATAGTAAAACAGATAAATATCTCGCTTATATCAAATAACCCATATCAACCAAGAAAAAATTTCAACAAAGAAGCACTTAACGAACTTAGCGAAAGCATAAAAAGACATGGACTAATTCAACCAATAGTTGTTATCCAAAAAGATGATGGCTATATGCTTATAGCGGGGGAACGAAGACTTAGAGCAACAAAACTTCTTGGAGAAGAAAAAATTTCAGCAATTATAGCTGATATAGGCTCTAACAACCTAAGAGAACTTGCACTTATTGAAAACATACAAAGAGAAAACTTAAACTCAATAGAACTTGCACTTTCATACAAAGAACTAATAAATGAATATAAAATCACACAAGAAGCATTAGCGGATATCTTACATAAATCAAGAACACAAATAACAAACACAATGAGATTATTAACCTTGCTTCCTTCAACACAGGATTTGTTGATAGAAGAAAAACTTTCTCAAGGTCATGCTAAAATCATAGTTGGCTTAAGTCCTGAAAATGAAAAGCTTATAGTAGATACAATAATCGGTCAAAAACTAAATGTTAGAGATACTGAAAAATTAGTAAAAAAGTTCAAGACAAAAAATACGTCAACAAACAAAAAACAAAGTGTTGAGTTTGAACATCAAAACGAGTTAATAAGATTGAAAAAATCACTTGAAAATTTTAAAATAAAAACAAAAATTCAAAATAAAAAGATTATTTTAGAATTTAAAGATGTTTCACAAATTCAAGTATTTTTAGATAAATTAGAATAATTTTCAAAAATTTAATATAACTTTTTTGTATTTTATTGTAAAATCGTGAGAATTTTAATTATTTATAAAAAATTAAGGAGGATAGATGTTAGAAATAAATCCTAGTCTTGTTATCTTAACAGCTATTGTTTTTCTGATTCTAATTGCTGTTTTAAATTCATTGCTTTATAAGCCAATGCTTAAATTTCTAGATGACAGAAATACTTTCATAAAAGACAAAGAGGATAGTGTTAATAAAAATAACAACGACCTTGGAGTTTATGAACAAGAGATACAAAGCATAATTTCAAATGCTAGAAATGAAGCAAATGCTATAAAACAAGAAGCTTTAAATTCTGCAAAAGCATTAGCACAAGATGAAATAAAACAAAAAAAATTACATATTGAAGAAGAGTATATAAAGTTTACAGAAGAGCTAAATAGCAAAAAAGATACATTAAAAAATGAACTCATGTTAAAAATTCCTGAGTTAAAAGAAATATTAAATAATAAAATAGCAAGGATTTAAACTATGATGTCAAAATATAAATTACTATTTTTTATAACCCCTGTTTTTTTGCTAGCATCTTCCGAAAACACAAACTATGATATAGTAGAAAGAACTCTTAATTTTTTATTATTTTTTGGTATATTGTTATATTTTGTAGCAAAACCTTTAAAACAAATGTATCTAGATAGAATAAACTCAATAGCAAATAAACTTGATAGTATACAAGAAAAGCTAAAAGCATCAAATAATAAAAGAGATGAGGCATTAAGAAGGGTTGAAGACTCAAAAATAAATGCTGCAAATCTTATAGAAACTGCTAAAAAAGAGGCTATTATTATAAAAGAAAAAATTAAAAAAGAGAGCGAACTAGATATTTTAAACCTAGAAAAAAGTTTCAAAGAACAAAAAGAATTTGAAGAAAGAAAGATGGTTAAAAATCTAGTAAATGAAATATTAAACAACATATTTGACAATAAAGATTTAAAATTGGATCAAAAAGAGCTTGTAAATATAATACTTAAAAAGGTTGCATAATGAATGAAATAGTTGCAAAAAAATATGTAAAAGCTATTTTGAATGGCTCTTCTTCAACTGATTTGGATATTTTTATTGAGAATTTGGAAAATATATCTAGTGCTTTTGAAAATGAAAAATTTCAAAATATCATAACTATGCCAGCTTTAAAAAATGATTTAAAAGTTGATTTTTTAATATCATTGGCTACAAGTGGTAATGATAAATTTAATAATTTAATAAAATTATTAGCTAAAAATAAAAGACTTGAACTAATTCCAGCTATATTAGCTGAGCTAAAAACAAAAAAAGCTATTATGCAAAATGTTTACATTGGTAAAATATATGGCGAAGTTGAGTTAGACAATAAGCAAAAAGAGGATATAGAAGAGAAATTTTCAAAGAAGTTTAATGCAAACATTAAGCTTGATTTTGTAAAAAAGAAATACAATGGAATAAAAGTAGAATTAGATGAATTAGGCATAGAGGTTAGCTTTTCGGTAGATAGACTGAAGGCACAAATTAACGAATATATATTAAAAGCAATTTAAGAAGGAGCATACGCGTGAGTGTTAAAAATAAAGCTGATGAAATTAGCACTATCATCAAAGAAAGAATTGAAAATTTTGAATTAAATATCGATGTTGAAGAGACAGGTAAGGTTATATCTGTTGCTGATGGTGTTGCAAATGTTTATGGACTTAAAAACATTATGGCTGGCGAGATGGTTGAGTTTGAAAGTGGTGAAAAAGGAATGGCACTTAACCTTGAAGAAAGCAGTGTTGGTATAGTTATACTTGGTAAAACAAATGCCATTTCAGAAGGAACTTCTGTAAAAAGATTAAAAAAACTACTTCGTGTTCCAGTTGGCGATGCTCTAATAGGTCGTGTTGTAAATGCGCTTGGTGAGCCTATAGATGCAAAAGGACCTATAGAAGCTACAGAAACTAGATTTGTTGAAGAAAAAGCTAAAGGAATTATGGCCAGAAAATCAGTTCACGAGCCTCTACAAACAGGTATAAAAGCTATTGACGCTCTTGTTCCGATAGGTCGCGGACAACGTGAATTAATAATTGGCGATAGACAAACCGGAAAAACAACTGTTGCGATAGATACTATAATAAACCAAAGAGGTCAAAATGTAGTATGTATATATGTTGCTATAGGTCAAAAACAATCAACAGTTGCACAAGTTGTAAAAAAACTTGAAGAATATGGTGCTATGGACTATACCATTGTTGTAAGTGCTGGTGCAAGCGATGCTGCTGCATTACAATATCTTGCTCCATATGCTGGTGTAACGATGGGTGAATATTTTAGAGATAACTCTCGTCATGCATTGATTATATATGATGATTTATCAAAACATGCTGTAGCATATCGTGAAATGTCTCTTATTTTACGTCGTCCTCCAGGTCGTGAAGCTTATCCGGGAGATGTATTTTACCTACACTCAAGATTGCTTGAAAGAGCTAGTAAGCTAAATGATGAGCTTGGTGCTGGTTCTTTAACAGCTTTACCTATCATAGAAACACAAGCTGGTGACGTTTCTGCCTATATACCAACAAACGTTATATCAATAACAGATGGTCAGATATTCCTAGAATCAGACTTGTTTAACTCAGGAATTCGTCCTGCGATTAACGTTGGTCTTTCTGTTTCAAGGGTCGGTGGTTCAGCACAGATAAAGGCTACTAAACAAGTTTCTGGAAATTTAAGACTAGACCTTGCTCAATACCGTGAGCTTCAAGCATTTGCTCAATTTGCAAGTGATCTTGATGAAAGCTCAAGAAAGCAACTAGAGCGTGGACAAAAAATGGTTGAAGTTTTAAAACAACCTCCTTATTCTCCACTTCCTGTTGAAAATCAAGTATTGATAATATTTGCTGGTTCTAAAGGATACCTTGATGATATAGAAACTTCAAGTGTTACAAAATTTGAAGCTGAATTATATCCTTATGTTGAAGCAAAATCACCAGAAGTTTTCGAGCAGATAAGAACAAAAAAAGCAATAGATAAAGAGCTAGAAGAGATTTTACATAAAGTAATTAAAGAGTTTAAAGCGACTTTTTCTTCTAATTAAGGCTAAAAAATGTCAAATTTAAAAGATATAAAAAGAAAGATTAAGAGTGTTCAAAATACTCAAAAGACTACTCGTGCTATGAAGCTTGTCTCTACTGCAAAACTTAGAAAAGCAGAAGAGGCAGCGAGAAAGTCTAGGGTTTATGCTCTTAAGATAAATGAGGTTTTATCAGAAATAGCATATAAGATAAACCAATATACATCAGTTGCAAATGAAAGTAATTTTTTCAATATTTCTAAGAAGGTTGAAAAAGTAGATATTATTTTTGTTACTGCAGATAAGGGATTGTGTGGCGGTTTTAATGTTCAGACTATTAAAAATGTAAAAAAATTAGTAGAAGAATATAAATCACAAAATGCAAAAGTTCGTTTGCGTGCTGTTGGTAAAAAAGGTATTGAGTTTTTCAATTTCCAAGGTGTTGAGTTGCTTAAGAAGCATGTAGGTGTAAGCTCATCTCCAACATACGAAAAATCTCAAGAAATAATACAAGATGCTATAAATGATTTTGTAAATGGAGAAACAGATAAAGTAATATTGGTTCACAATGGCTATAAAAATATGATTTCACAAGAGATAAAAATTACAGATATTGCACCAATAGAACCACCAAAAACACCGGATGTAAAGACAGATTCATTGATGGAATTTGAACCTGAAGATGACAGTTCAAAAATTTTAGATGAATTGCTTAAAAAATATTTTGAATACAATATGTATTTTTCGCTGGTTGACTCATTAGTCGCTGAACATAGTGCAAGAATGCAAGCTATGGACAATGCAACAAATAACGCTAAAGAAAGAGTTAAGCAGTTAAACCTAGCTTACAACAAAGCTAGACAAGAATCCATAACCACCGAACTTATTGAGATAATAAGTGGTGTTGAGTCAATGAAATAAGATAAGGAGTATAAATGAAGGGTATTATTAGTCAAGTAATGGGTCCCGTAGTAGACGTTGATTTTAATGACTATTTGCCAAAGATTAATGAAGCTATTGAAGTTTTCTTTGATGTTGAAGGCAAAAAAAATAGACTGGTTTTAGAAGTAGCTGCACACTTAGGAGATAATAGAGTTAGAACTATTGCGATGGATATGAGTGAAGGGCTTACAAGAGGCCTTGAGGCTACTGCATTAGGAACACCTATTAGCATACCAGTTGGTGAAAAGGTTTTGGGTAGAATTTTTAACGTTGTTGGTGATTTGATTGACGAAGGTGAAGATATTAAATTTGAAAATCATTGGTCTATCCATAGAGATCCGCCTCCATTTGAAGAACAAAGCACAAAAAGTGAAATTTTTGAAACAGGTATAAAAGTTGTTGACTTACTAGCTCCTTATGCAAAGGGAGGAAAAGTTGGCTTATTTGGTGGTGCTGGAGTTGGAAAAACAGTTATTATTATGGAACTTATTCACAATGTTGCGTTTAAACATAGTGGTTATTCTGTATTTGCTGGCGTTGGTGAAAGAACAAGAGAAGGTAATGACCTTTATCATGAAATGAAAGAGTCAAACGTATTGGATAAAGTTGCACTGTGCTATGGACAGATGAACGAACCACCAGGAGCAAGAAACCGTATAGCACTTACTGGTTTGACAATGGCTGAGTATTTTAGAGATGAAATGGGTCTTGATGTATTGATGTTTATAGATAATATATTCCGTTTTTCTCAATCAGGTGCAGAGATGTCAGCCTTACTTGGTCGTATCCCATCAGCGGTTGGTTATCAACCTACACTAGCGAGCGAAATGGGTAAATTCCAAGAAAGAATTACATCTACAAAAAAAGGTTCAATTACATCAGTTCAAGCTGTTTATGTTCCAGCTGATGACTTGACAGACCCAGCACCGGCAACTGTTTTTGCTCACCTTGATGCTACAACAGTTCTAAACCGTGCTATAGCTGAAAAAGGTATCTATCCAGCAGTTGATCCACTCGACTCAACATCTCGTATGCTAGACCCACAAATTCTTGGAGAAGAGCACTATAAAGTTGCTCGTGGTGTTCAAGCTGTGCTTCAAAAATATAAAGATTTGCAAGATATCATAGCTATATTAGGTATGGATGAACTTAGCGAAGAAGATAAATTAACAGTTGATAGAGCAAGAAAGATAGAGAGATTTTTATCTCAGCCATTCTTTGTTGCTGAAGTTTTCACAGGTAGTCCTGGAAAGTATGTTAGTCTTGAAGAAAGTATAGCTGGATTTAAAGGTATATTAGAAGGCAAATACGATGAGCTTCCAGAAGCGGCATTTTATATGGTTGGAAGTATAGAAGAGGCTATTGCTAAAGCTGAAAAACTTAAGTCTTAAGCCTAAAAAAGGAAGCATAAATGAATAAATTACATTTAGAAATAGTTACACCTCAAGGGCAAGTTTTTTCTGGCGATGTAAGTAGTGTTGTACTGCCTGGAAGCGATGGCGAATTTGGTGTTTTACCAAGTCATGCTTCCTTGGTTTCACTTCTTCAAGCAGGCATAATAGATATACAAGATTTGGATAACAAACACGATATAGTTGCCATAAACTGGGGTTATGCCAAGATAGATGAAGAAAAAGTAACTATACTTGCAGATGGTGCCGTTTATGTGTCAGGAAATAGCGAAAGCGATCTGTCTGATTCTTTGAATAAAGCTAAGGAGTTATTCAATAGTATAAGTAGCGACAAAAATGCATTTGCTACTACTATATCAAAAATGGAAAATATTGCGAGAAATAAATAATGGAATCTATGGATATTGTTTTAAACTATTTTTCTAAGAGTAGCTTTATAACCATATTTGTATTATCTTGGTTGTCTTTATATTTTATAATGAGTTTTACAATATTATTTTCTAGAATGACAGGACTTGGAGCATTGCAAAGAAAAGAACAAAATGCTCTTGAGTCTTTGTTAATGGGTGCTAAAAATTTACCAAGAGATTCTTTTTTTAAGAAATTTATTTCAAATGGCATAACAAAAGAAAAGCTACACATAGCTTTAAATTTAGCCGAAAGAAGATCAACTAGCGGT
Organism: Campylobacter pinnipediorum subsp. pinnipediorum; assembly: GCF_002021925.1. Classification (NCBI taxonomy): domain Bacteria; kingdom Pseudomonadati; phylum Campylobacterota; class Epsilonproteobacteria; order Campylobacterales; family Campylobacteraceae; genus Campylobacter; species Campylobacter pinnipediorum. Next base: position 1,270,168 of record NZ_CP012546.1, on the reverse strand, counting down.
CTAGTATGGCTTGGAATTATTGCATCTACATCTCCATTTATAGGTCTTTTTGGAACGGTGGTATCTATTTTGGAAACATTTTCTAATTTAGGAAGTAGTGCCAATACATCTTTAAATGTTATCGCTCCAGCTATATCAGAAGCACTTATTGCTACAGGGGCTGGAATATTTGTCGCTATACCAGCGTATACTTTCAATCTTTTGATAAAAAGAAAAGCTTATGAGCTTATAGGTGTTTTACAACGTCAAGCCGATGTAATATTTGGTATAAAGGATGAAATTGGCTGATTTTAAATTTGATGATGACGTGCCAGAATTAAATATAACACCACTTGTTGATATTATGCTTGTACTACTAGCTATATTGATGGTTACTATGCCAACTATAGTTTATCAAGAAGATATCAACCTACCAACTGGTTCTAAGACAAAGTCATCAAATACTCTGCAAAAAGATTTGACTGTTTTTATAAATGAAAAACGTGAAATTAAAATAGAACAACACAAAATGTCCCTAAAAGAATTTCCAGATAATATATTATTAATCACTCAAAAGTATGATAAGAATTCACCAGTTTACATAAAAGCCGATAAAAATCTAAAATATGACGATGTAATGTTTGCATTAAAAACGCTTAAAAATTCCGGATTTATCAAAGTAGCGTTACAAACAAATTAAACAAATTGATGTTAAACTTTAATTTTCCCACAATAAGCTCTTTTCTGGTTTCACTTTGCTTGTATGCAAGTATTGTTGCTATTATTTTAATAAATATTTCAACTTTTACAGTTCCAATTAAAAAATACACAGACAAAAAAGATTCTTTTATGGATGTTATGATAGCAGAACAAGAGTTATCAACTGAGATAAAAGCACCAGAAAAGAAAGAAGAAAAAGAAATAACAAAAGAAGATCAACCTGAAAAGAAGCAAGAAGAAAAAGAAAAAACAAACACCACAAATAAACAAACAACACAGGCAGCACAAAAAGAAGAAGAGCAAGTTGTAGTTAGTGAAAAAAAACCTAGCTTAAAAGACTTATTTAAAGATATAGATACAAAAGAATTACAGCAAAAAGAGAAAAAAAGTACAAAAATACAAAGCAGAAAAAAAGATGAGAAAAAAAACTCAACAACAAAAACAAACAAAGCGACAAATATCATAGAAAGTTTAAAAATAGATGAAGTAGCAAAAACACCTGAAAGTCAAAGTACTGGAACATATGATCCATTACTAGGTGCTATACAAAATCAAATTGAAAGAGCTTGGAGAAGCTATAAGGCTGATTCTGATAATAAGGCTCTTATAAAAATTCTAATAGATGCTTATGGAAATTTTAATTATGAAATAATAAAGCTATCTTTTGATGATAATTTCAATAAAAAAGTAAGAGAATTCTTAAACAAATTAACCACAGAAAAATTTCCGCATTCAAACAACAATAGAAGTATATCTTTAAATTTATTTTTAGAAGATAAGCTGTAAAAGAAATTTATTATTTAAAATAAAAGACTAAAATATTATTATATTTTATCCTTACAAAAGGATATTTTTTATAGGATATAAAAAAATAAAATGGAGTATATATGAAGAAAATTATTTTAGCTTTACATATTATGTTAACATTTATGTTTGCTTCTGATGCGACAATATCTGTTATAAATCAAGGCATTGCATTGCCAAAAATAGCACTTCAAGATGCTAGTGAGAATATGCAAGATCTTAATTTAAAAGAGAAATTTTTTAAAATTATGCTTGGGGATTTAAAAGTTAGTGCTGATTTTGAAATTATTAAAAGTGAAAATATTGCCAACTTTGAAGGTGATGAATTAACAAATGTATTAAACGATGGAACTCAATTTATATTTAGATATGCCCTACAAGGTTCTATCGATTCTGATATAACACTCCAAACAAAACTTATAGACGCAAAAACAGGTTTAACTAAGTATCAAAAAAATTATCTTTTAAATGGTGAAAAATATCCATTTTTAGCTCACAAAAGTATAGTTGATTTAACAAAAGAGCTAAATTTACCATCTGTTGAATGGATGGAAAAATTTATAATTTTTTCAAAATATACATCAGCAAAAGAGAGCGATATAGTTGTGGCTGACTATACATTGACATATCAAAAAACAATAATAAGTGGTAAATTAAATATTTTTCCAAAATGGGGCAATAAAGAACAAAGCATATTTTACTACACTGGATATGTAAATAATAAACCTACGCTTTTTAGATACAATCTAACTAATGGAAATAAAACAAAAATAATTGATAGTAATGGTATGCTAATCGCTTCAGATGTTAGCAAGGATGGTCAAAAAATTTTACTAACAATGGCTCCACAAGATCAGCCAGATATTTATGTATATGATTTAAAAACCAAAAGCTTAAATCAAATAACAAATTATATCGGTATAGATGTAAATGGCAACTTTGTTGATAACGACAGCAGGATTGTTTTTGTATCTGATAGACTTGGTTATCCAAATATTTTTGCTACAGATGTATATACAAAAAGTGTTGAGCAAATGGTCTTTCATGGAAAAAATAACAATTCAGTAACTACTTATGGAAATTATATAGTTTATTCTAGTAGAGAAAATAGTAGTGATCCAAGTAATTCATTTAATATCTATATGATATCAACAAAAACAGACTTTATAAGACAACTAACAGCAAATGGAAAAAATAATTATCCTAGATTTTCAAGTGATGGTGAAAGTATAGTATTTATAAAACAAATTGGAAGCCAAAGTTCGCTAGGTGTTATTAGGATCAATGAAAATAAAAGTTTTCAATTTCCACTCAAAATAGGGAAAATTCAATCAATAGATTGGTAATATATTTTAAATTGTGATATAATATTAGAAATTTTAAACATAGAAAGGTATAAATTTATGAAAAATGTATTATTAACTGGTCTAGCTGTTGCAGGATTGCTATTTGTTGGATGTTCTCAAAAAACCCCTGAAGTAGATATGAGTGCTGATGTTATAGAACCATCAACTGCAGAGGAAGTTGTATACGAAATGAGTGAAGCTGATAAATTAAATGCTTTAATATCAAGCATACAATCAAAAGTTCAAAATATATATTTTGATTTTGACAAGTTTAATATTTCTGCTAACCAACAAGGAAAAGTTAGTTCAAATGCTGCTTTATTTAGTTATGAACAAGCAAGCAACTTATCTATAAAAGTTGAAGGAAACTGTGATGAGTGGGGAACAGATGAGTATAACTATGCACTTGGTTTAAAAAGAGCAAAAAGCACAAAAGATGCTTTAGTAAAAAATGGTGTTTCACCAGATAGAATATCAGTTGTAAGCTATGGTGAAAGCAATCCGGTTTGCACTAGCAAATCTAAATCTTGCGATGCTCAAAATAGACGTGTTGAATTTAAAGTTCTACCTTAATTTTTTAGTATTATGATAAAAAATATTTTTTCATTAGCGGTTATAAGTTCTATAGCCGCTGTTTCTTTCGCAGGTGAAGTTTCTGTATTTAATGCTGGAAATTTAGACACAGCAAACCCTTATGGATTAACAGAAAGTGAAAAAGAGGTTTTAAAAAATAAGCACAATGTTGCAACACTAGAATCAAATTTAAACACAAATCAAGAACAGATACAAGGTTTGCAAAGTATTGTTGAAAGCCTTAGTGCTAGAATTTATAAATTAGAGCAACGTCTTAACGACATTGATTCTAGAATGCTAGGCGATCTTAACTCTTCAAATACTTCATTTGCATCGTTAAAAGAGTATGTAGAAGAAACAAGAAAAATACAAGAAAAAAATTATACAAAGATAACAAAAACATTAAAACAATTAGGAGCTCTTATAGACAAAAAAGAGTCAGATACGAAGCAACAAAAAAAAGTAACTCCTAAACCAAAAAAAGACAATTTTTCTGGTAAAAATAATAATGATATATTCAAAAATGCAGTTAAATTATTTAACGAAAATAAACTAGATGATTCAAAAGAGCATTTTGAACACCTACTATCTAAAAATACAAAACTAGCTACTTCTAATTTCTACCTTGGCGAAATAGAATATAAAAATAAATTATATGCCAATGCTATAACATATTATCAAAAAAGTATAGAAATAGACGATAAGGCATCTTATCTACCAAAACTTTTATATCATACCGCTATAAGCTTTGATAAGGTTGGAGATACAAATAGTGCCAATAGATTCTATAAAGCTTTAAAAATAGGATATCCAGAAACAAAAGAAGCACAAGCATCTCCAGATAGAAAATAGTAAAAAAATAATTAAGCTTTTTTAGATATAATCTCAGGCATTATTAAAAATTTTAAGGAGATTATTGTGAACAAAGATCAAGTAATAACTATGTTTTACGAATTAAAAGATGCAAACACCGGTGAAGTATTAGAAACAAATATGGAAAATGGTGGGATTTCGTTTATGACTGGAAGAGGTCATATTATTCAAAATTTAGAAGATGAAATTTTAAAGCTTAAAGAAGGCGATAAAACTAGCATAACCATAAAAGCCGCTAATGCTTGCGGAGAATATGATAGCTCTGCAGTTCAAACATTACCAAAAGAGCAATTTGCTGGCATTGAGCTAAGAGAAGGCATGGAATTATTTGGACAAGGCGAAGATGGCTCAAATGTTAGAGTTATTGTAAAAGCAATAGGCGAAGATGAAGTAATGGTTGATTTTAACCATCCTTATGCTGGCAAAGATTTGCTTTTCAATGTAGAAATACTGGAAGTAAGAGATGCTAGTGAGGATGAGCTTGCTTCTGGAATGGTTGCTGGCGCACATAGTTGCGGTTGCGGTAGCCATGGAGAAAAAGAAGGTGGTTGCTGCGGGGGACATGGGCATCATCATGATCATAAAGAAGGCGGTTGTTGTGGAGGACATCATTAAAAATGTCTTTAAAATATGCTTTTATATTTGCTGGACAAGGTTCTCAAAATGTGGGAATGGGTAAAGATTTTTACCTAAATTTCCCGCAATCTAAAGATTTATTACATAAAGCTAGTCAGTCGTTAGATATTGATTTTGAGAAATTGCTTTTCACAGAAAACGAAGAATTAAATATTAGTGAGTTTACACAACCCGCAATAGTGTTAAACTCTTTAATGACTTATGAAGCACTAAAAACCAAGATAGAGCCTAGACAAGAATTTTCACTCGGACACTCTCTTGGTGAATTTAGTGCTTTATGTGTAAATGGTGCTTTTGATTTTGTAGATGGTATTAAAATCGTGAATTTAAGAGGCAAATTTATGCAAGAAGCTTGCGATGGTAAAGGTGCTGGTATGATGGTAATACTAGGGCTAGATGATCAAAAAGTGGAAGATATTTGCAAAGATGCATTGTCGAAAGGAAAGCAAGTGTATGCTGCTAACTATAATTGTGATGGGCAAATAGTAGTTGCTGGCATAAAAGATGACTTGGACTCACTTCAATCAACTTTTAAAGAAGCTGGTGCAAAAAAAACTATGCTTTTAAATATGTCAGTAGCTAGCCATTGTCCTATTTTAGAAAGTGCTAGCGATAAGCTATACGACAAACTCAAATTATATATAAAAGATTCTTTTTTGTCTGTTATTTCAAATGCGAATGCAAATTCATACACAGAAAAAACCAATGCCTTAGGGTTACTAAAACAACAACTAGTCTCACCTGTTTTATACAAACAAAGTATTAAAAATTTTGAAAATAATGTTGATTGTTTTATTGAAATAGGATCTAGTATACTAAAAGGAATGAATAAAAAAATCACAAATAAGCCAACATTAAGCATCACAGATGTAAAAAGCATGGATGAAGTGATTAATTTTTTGGAGGGTAAATGATAGCGATTCTTGGAGCAATGGAAGAAGAGATAACACCTATTTTAGAATCTCTTGAAACTTATGAAACTATATCGTATGCTGCAAATAAATTTTATATATCAAATTACAAAGGTAGAGATATAGTAGTGGCTTATTCTAAGATAGGCAAAGTAAACTCCACTATAACTGCTAGCATTATGATTGAAAAATTTAAAGCACAAAAGCTCATTTTTACAGGAGTTGCCGGTGCTTTAAGGGATGATTTAAAAATCGGTGATCTGTTTTATGCTACATCACTAGCGCAACACGACCTCGACATTACAGCTTTTGGACATCCAAATGGATATGTTCCTGGTATAGAAATTTTTACCAAAACAGATGATGGACTAAACGAGATAGCTAAAAAAGTTGCTAGCAATAAGTCTATAGATTTAAAAAGTGGAATTATAGCAACAGGCGATCAGTTTATATGTAAACAATCCATCAAAGACTGGATAAAAGATACATTTAAAGCGGACGTAGTTGAGATGGAGGGTGCAAGTGTTGCACAAGTTTGCAAACAGCTAAGTATTCCATTTTTTATGCTTAGAGCTATAAGTGATGAGGCTGGTGGTGGTGCTGAGTTTGATTTTGATGAATTTCTTAAAAGTTCAGCTAAACTTAGTGCTGAGTTTGTCTTAAGTATGGTTGAAGAATTATGATTGATATTAGCAAAAAACTATTATCAAAAGTTGGTAAAACTAATGCCAAGTATAAGATGATACAAAAAAATGATAGAATTTTGTTAGGTTTAAGTGGTGGCAAAGATAGCTTGGCTTTGGCTCATGTATTAAAACATATACAAAATGTTTCGCCAGATAAATTTGAGTTTAAGGCTGTAACTTTAAGCTATGGTATGGGCGAAAACTATGATTATCTAACCAAGCATTGCAATGAACATGGTATAGAACATGAAGTTATAGATAGCTCTATCTTTGAAATTTCTAAAGAAAAAATAAGACAAAACTCTAGTTTTTGTAGCTTTTTTTCAAGAATGAGAAGAGGATATCTGTATACATATGCACTAAATAATAATTTTAATAAATTAGCCATAGCTCATCATCTTGATGATGCTGCGGAAAGTTTTTTTATGAATTTTACATACAATGGTGCATTAAGAACTCTTGCCCCAAAATATAAAGCAAAAAATGGCATAGAAGTAATAAGACCTTTTATATTTGTTAGAGAAAGAGCTTTGAGAGAAAATGCCATAAGAAATAATCTAACAGTTGTAGGAGATGAGGCTTGTCCTGCTATGAGATTTGATGTTAAGATGCCACATGCAAGAGCTGAAACCAAAGCACTATTAGCAAGCTTAGAAAAAGAAAATCCAAAGCTTTTCTTGTCTTTAAAAGCTGCATTTGAAAATATACATACAGATACTTTTTTTAATTAATATCGTTTTTTATGATATATTTTTTAGTTTTTGTTGGGTTTTATTATTCTTTGAAGTTTTATTATATATCTTTAATTGTAATAAAATCCAATCATAAATAGAAAATATTATTATAATTTTAATGAAAATTTAAACTATTGATAATATATATAATATTAAAGTAATTAAAATTTTATAATTTAAAAGCTTGAAATATTATCAATTTATATAAATTTATAATTATATAAGATATAATAATTGTTTTTATTATAAATAATAATTATTGGATAATTACATGCATGATGGACTTTCTATATTAATAGTTTTAGCTTTTATAATTTTTTCATCACCTTATTTTTCTAGGTTGTTAAATATTTCGGTTGCTCCGATTGAGATATTACTTGGAAGTTTGGCGGGATATTTTGGTTTTATAGAACATAATGAAATTTTTGAAATGGTGAGCCATGTGGCTTTTTTGTTTTTGATGTTTTTAGCTGGTATGGAAATAGACTTAAGAGTTGTTTTAAGTGCAGATAAAAATACTATAAAAAAAGGACTTTTATATATTGTACTTCTTTATGTTCTTTCTAGTATTGTAACCTTTGCTTTAAATCTTAATAAAATTTTTATAATCATAATACCTATAATGAGTGTTGGTATGATTTTTACTCTTTTTAAAGAGTATGGCAAAGATGTTAAATGGCTAAATATAAGTATGTTGATAGGTTCTATTGGAGAGGTTGTGAGTATAGTTATATTAACTTTTACAGCTTCATTTTTGGAATTTGGTTCATCAAGTGAGTTTTGGTTTAGCATTATTTATTTGATTGGATTTTTACTTATTAGCTCTATTGGATATAAGTTATTGGTTGTTGTTTTTTGGTGGTATCCAAACTTAAAAGTGATATTTATGCCTCATTATGATAAAAACGAAAAAGATATAAGACTAAGCATAGCACTGTTTTTTGCAATGATAGCACTCATGATATATCTAAAACTTGAAATAGCATTTGGTGTTTTTATAGCAGGTATGTTTATAGCAACCTTTTTTGATCATAAAAAAGATTTGCCACATAAGCTTGGTAGTTTTGGATTTGGATTTTTGGTTCCTATATTTTTTGTTTATATAGGAACCACGCTAAAACTGAGTAATTTGCTTATAGGCTCAGTTGTTACATATGCCTTTTTTGTTGTTTTTTTAATGCTTATTTGTCGTATTGTTGCGAGTTTGGTATTTGTAAGAATATTAAGTTTTAAAGATATGATTTTGTATTCACTTTCTCAGTCTATGCCGCTTACGCTTTTAGTTGCATTTGCTACTATAGCACACAGCGCAGGTAATATAAGTGATGAAAATTACTCATCTTTTATACTTGCTAGCTTACTTCAGGCTATAATTATGCTTGTGTGTATAAAAATCATAGCCAACACAAAACAAAAAACAGAGAAAAAGGTTTTAGTATGAAAAATACAGCGACTCTTATTGACAACAGAAATGGTAAAAGTTATGAATTTGATATATTAAAAGGGACAAAAGGTCCTGATGTAATAGACATATCATCATTCTTTTCCAAAACAGGCATGTTTACTTTTGACCGTGGTTATACATCTACAGCTATGTGTCGTTCTAGTATAACTTATATAGATGGTTTAAAAGGTGAGTTGATGTATAGGGGCTATGACATAGCCTATCTTGCTAAAAATAAAACATTTTTAGATGTCGCTTATTTGCTTTTAAATAAAAAATTACCAACTAAAGATGAGTGCGATAACTTTAGGTATGAGCTTAAAAAAAGATCATATATACATGAAGGTATGATGAAAATTTTTGATGCTTTTCCAAGTAAAGCTCATCCTATGGCTATCTTACAAGCTTCTGTTTCAGCTCTTTCTGCTTTTTATGCTGATCATTTAAATATGGATAAACCAGAGGAGTATAGAGAGATGGCTATGAGAATAATAGCAAAAATACCAACTATTGCTGCTTTTAGTTATCGTTTTTCAAAAGGATATCCTATTATATATCCAAATTTAGACAGAGGATTTACTGAAAATTTTTTATATATGATGCGTGCTTATCCTTACGAACATGTTGATTTAAAACCTATTGAAATTAAGGCTTTAGATACTGTTTTTATGCTTCACGCAGATCACGAACAAAATGCCTCTACAACAACCGTTAGAACAGTTGGTTCAACCCATGCCCATCCATATGCATGTATATCAGCAGGAATAGGGGCATTGTGGGGTTGGGCTCATGGTGGTGCTAACGAAGGCGTTATAAGACAGCTAGAGGAGATAGGTAGTGTTGAAAATGTTGATAAGTATATCGCAAGAGCTAAAGATAAAAACGATCCTTTTAGGCTTATGGGATTTGGGCATAGAGTTTATAAGAATTTTGATCCTCGTGCCAAAGTTTTAAAGACAATGAGAGATGAACTTATAGATGAGATAGGTATAAACTCAGAACTTATAAAGGTAGCAAATAAAATAGAAGAGATAGTTTTAAGTGATGAGTATTTTGTTTCAAGAAACCTTTATCCAAATGTTGATTTTCATTCTGGGCTTATTCTAAAAGCACTTGGAATTCCAAATGATATGTTTGCTGTTATTTTTGTTATAGGAAGAACTCCTGGTTGGATAAGTCAGTGGATGGAGCTTAAAGAACAAGATACCATAAAGATAGTTAGACCAAGACAATTATACATAGGAGATACAGATAAAGCACCAATATGAGTTGCTTTGTTTAGCAAAGCAAGCGGCTATAAATGCTGGGGTTGAGATTTTAAGACACTATAATAATTTTAAAGTAAGTTTAAAAAAAGACAAATCTCCTGTAACAACAGCAGATATTGCCTCTAATAACATTATATTTAAAATACTTAAGCAAACAAAAATTCCTATTTGTTCGGAAGAGAAAATTTTAACAAACAACTCAGATACGTTTTGGCTTATAGACCCACTTGATGGAACAAGTGGTTTTATAGAAAAAAGTATTGAGTTTTGTGTTTGTATATCTTTAGTAAAAAACTTTACCCCAATACTTGGTGTGATATTTATACCAATGACAAATGAGCTTTTTTATGGTACTGAAAACGGTGCATTTAAAGAAAAATTAGACAATAATTATAAAGTTAATAGCGTAATCAATTTAAATGAAATTGTCTGTGATAAGGGTATTGTTTATGCTAGCCATAAGTCAGATGATATAAAACATAATTCTTTGGCGAATAAGCTCGGTTTTAGACCACAAAAACTTGGCTCGGCTATCAAGTTTTGTCGTTTGGCTGAAACTAGTGGTATTTATCTAAGAATGGGACCTAGTAGCATTTGGGATAATTGCGCTGGAGATGCTTTGATTAGATCTTGTGGTGGAATTATTATTGATGTTTATACAAAAGAGCCAATGACTTATGATGTTGCAAAATTAAAAAGTCCGTTTTTTATATGTATAAGCAAAGAATTTATAGATAAAAAAGATGAGATTTTAAGGTATGTTTTTGGGGTTTAAAATTTATAAAATTAAAAAATACAAGTAAAGATAAGAAAATTTAGGATATAATCGGACAATTTTCTTTAATAAAGTTAGGTTGTAAATATGAGTTTTATTGATATATTTTCTAAAATAAGAAAGACACAGCCAGACCCAAAAGAGGCTCCTAGCCATTGGGTTAAGTGTGATCATTGCGGTGCTCTTATGTATTATAAAGAGGTTCAATCTTCTTATAATGTTTGTCCAAAATGTAATTATCATATGAGATTAAATCCGCACGATAGAATAAATTTGATATGTGATGAAGATACATTTATTGAGTTTGACTCCAAGCTAAAACCAGTGGATCCGCTTAAATTTGTAGATAAAAAATCTTATAAAAAGCGAATATTAGAAGGCGAAGATAAAACCGGTCGTTTTAGCTCTGTGGTATCTGGAGAGGCTAAGTGTGGCGGTCATAATATACAGCTTGTGGTGTTTGATTTTTCTTTTATGGGTGGCTCTTTGGCATCAGTTGAAGGTGAAAAGATAGTTAGAGCTATAAAAAGAGCTTTAGAAAAAAAAGAACCACTTATCATAGTTAGTGCATCTGGTGGCGCTAGAATGCAAGAAAGTACATTTTCGCTAATGCAAATGTCAAAGACTTCTGCTGCTTTGAAGTTACTAGATGAGGCTAAAGTCCCATATATTTCCATATTAACAGATCCTACTATGGGTGGAGTTAGTGCATCTTTTGCTTGGCTTGGAGATATAATCATAGCAGAACCAGGAGCTCTTATAGGATTTGCTGGTCAAAGAGTTATTAAGCAAACTATAGGTGCTGATTTGCCAGAAGGCTTTCAAAGGGCTGAGTTTTTATTAGAACATGGTTTGATTGATGCAATAGTTCCTAGAAGTGAGCATAAAAAATATTTAAGCGATATAATAGATTTGCTTTGTAGGAATAATGAAATTTGAGATAATTAGAAGCATTAAAAATTAGGATATTTTGGTGGAAATTTCAGTTTTTAGTATACAAAAAAGTCGTTTTGGAAATTTTGAAGAAGAGATAGATTCTTATATTAAAATGTCATCAAAATATGCAAAAATAAATGATAATATAATTTTTAATGATAAAATTGCAAAAGCCCAAAGCATAGGACAAAAAGAGGCTTATAAGGCCTATGACGATATTTATTTATCAAACATGAGAGGTTTTTGTGTATCTCTTGATGAAAGAGGAAAGGAATTTACTAGCAAGGAATTTGCTAAGATTTTTGACCAAAATTCAGATATAAAATTTTTTATAGGCGGTGCTTATGGATTAAGCGAAGAGTTTAAGTCCAAGTCAAATTTAGTTATTAGATTAAGCAAGCTTACTATGGCTCATAAGATAGCAAAACTTGTTTTGTTTGAACAAATTTTTAGAGGTCTTTGTATAAAAGCAAATCACCCATATCATAAATAAGGAAATAGATGACTCAAAATGATTTAGATTGTTTTAAAAAAATGCTTGAAGATAGAAAATGGCAAATTAAAAAAAATATATCAGATGCTATTGAAGAGGTTCATGGTTTGCGTGGCAGTGGTGTTAGTGATGAGATGGATATAGCATCTATAAATACAGATGAATTAATAGAACAATCTATTTCTTTAAAACAAAAATTTGAGCTTGATGAAATAGATAGATCTTTGAGTAAGATTTTTAATAAAACATATGGTATATGCGAAATGTGCGAAGAAGATATTTCTATTGCTAGGCTAAAGGCTAAGCCTCATGCTAGGTATTGTATATCTTGTAGAGAGATGGTTGAAAAAACATCTACAAAATAAAGGAGTTTTGATTATGAAGACTAGATCATTTATTGTGTATTCTTTTATATATTTGTTGCTAGTTGCAGCTATAGTTTATGTTTTAAACAACGGCAATTATAGTATTAATGTATTTAGCTACAATCTTGAGTTGCCAATAGCAATTTGGTTTGTTTTGCCTGTAGCTTTATTTGCTGTATTAGCTGCATTGCATATATTTTATCACAGTATTGGGTTTTATAGATATAAACGTTTTATAAAAAGAGATACAAGTCTTTATAATGAGTTTGTTAAAGAGATATTTTTAGCACTACCTAGCAATAAAGAATTTAGAACAGAATTTCATAAAACTTCTTCAGCTGTAGCTAGAATATTATCTCCTTGGGGGTTGTATAAAAATATTGAGATTGATAATCCTGAGCTAGATACTGTTATAAAAAATGTAAAATCAGTAAAAGCTGGAGAAATAGTTGATCTTAAAAAATATAGACTTTCAAAAGATAATCCTTTGTTTATACAAAATGAACTAAATAAGATTGAAAAATTAAAAGATTATTATTTGGAAATTTTAAAACGAGATAGTTTTAATGACCTTATTGATGCAGCAGCTTTAAAGAAATTAATAGAATGCGGAAGTTTTGCTGATATAAGAAGATATATGCTAAATAGTAAAGAAACAGATTATATCGTAAATGTTCTTCAAAGATATGCTAATGATGATATAAATATGACATCAGATGAAATTTATGAAATTTTAAATAACCAAGGTATTAATCAAGAGCAATACCTAAAAGCAGCTATGATTTTAAAAAATAAGTTAAAACCAGAATCATATAAAAGCATGTTTGAAAAGATAAAGCATGATCATCAAAATGCTACAAAGGCATATTTGTATGTGCTTTATGAGCTTGTTTTATTAGATGAATTAAGAGAGTATTTACAAGGCACTGATTCTGATGATTTTGCTGATATAAAAATACTTTTATTCTTAAAAGAGAACAATAAAAATATTTCAAGCGAACTGTTTTTTAAATGATTGATTTTAGTAAAAAAGTATTATTTTTAGCTCCTTTAGCTGGCTTTTCTGACCTTCCATTAAGGGAGGTTGTTAAGCAATTTGGTTGCGATGTTACAGTTAGTGAGATGATAAGCTCTAATGCTTTGGTTTATGAAAACTCAAAAACATTAAGAATGATACAAAAATCACCATTAGAAGATCCGTATATAGTTCAAATAGCTGGGACTGATTTGGATGTGGTAAAAAAGGCTGTTGAAATTTTAAATAAAATTGATGGAATTGATGGAATTGATTTAAATTGCGGCTGTCCTGTGCCAAAAGTAGTAAGGCAAAAAAGTGGCTCAGCACTTTTGCAAGATCTTGATCATTTAAAAAAAGTTGTTGAAATCATTAAAAGCAGATCAAATAAAAAAACAACTAGTGTTAAAGTAAGACTTGGTTTTAATGAAAAAATCCCAGAAAAAATAGCAAAAGCTTGTGAAGAGGCTGGAGCTGATTATATAGCTATTCACGGAAGAACTAGAGCCGGTGGATATACTCAAGATGTAGATTATGAAGCCATAGCTAGAGCCAAAAGAAGTGTTAAAATTCCAGTTATAGCAAATGGCGACATTAGCTTTGATAACTACAAACAAGTACTAGATATAACGGATGCTGATGGGATTATGATAGGCAGAGCTAGTATTGGAAATCCTTGGATATTTTCACAGATAAAAAATGAAAATCAAGTATCAGACTCACTTAAGCGTGATATTATTTTGGCTCATTTTGATTCTATGCTTAAATACTATGGAGATCAAGGAACTGTGATTTTTAGAAAACATTTACATAGATATAGCAAAGGCATGGATGATGCAGCTTCTTTTAGAAATGAAATAAATAGAATACAACAAGCAGATTTAATTAAAAAAAGAATTGAAGAATTTTTCTAAGTTTTTATGCAAGGCTATATTTTACATACGCAAAAGGTAAAAGAAGAAGACCTTATTGTTTATATATTAACCGATAAATTTGTTGTAAAATCATATAGATTTTATGGGGCTAGACACTCTATTTTAGTAAATGGGTATAAAATAGATTTTGAACTCATAAGTAGTATGAATTTCTTACCCCATTTAAGAACCGTTTTGCATATGGGTTTTAAATGGCTACTTGATAGGGAAAAATTTATAGTTTGGCAGCAGTTTATGAGACTTTTGTATATGCATTTAAAAGATGTTGAAGAGATTGATGAAGTTTATTTTAATGAGATTGATTTTTGTGCAAAAAGGATGGATAAGCAAAACCCAAAGAGATTGATTTTGCAATCTTATGTTAAAATTTTAGAACACGAAGGTAGACTTCATAGTGAGTTTGAATGCTTTATATGCGATGAAGTTATAAACGATGATGTCTGTTTTGGTCGTAGTTTTTTGCCGGGACATAAAAATTGTTTAAATAAATTTTCTTTTGAGCTTAAAAAAATAGAATATCTTTTTGATAATAAAAGCACTTTAATGCTTGATGACCGAGATGTAAACGAACTTTATTCTATCTTGTTAGAAGGGTTTTAGCTCATACACTCCATTTTTTATCTTTGTAAAGATTTTTGCATTTTCTAAAAGCTTGAATGTCTGTAAAACTGTGGGTTTGCTTGTGTTTGTAGCTTTGCATATTTCATCTATTTTTAAATTTATAAAACCATGTTCGCCTATGTTTTGTATTAAAAATTCTATAATTTGTATTTTTTTCTCTCCATGAATTGCTGAAAAAATACCCTTTTCTATATCGTTCAAAATATCTCGCTTATTAATTTATTAAATTTTAAACGGTATTATAACAAATAAAAAAGGATTAAATTTGAAATTAATAAGTTGGAATGTTAATGGTCTTCGTGCAGTAGTGTCCAAAAATGCATTTGAGTGGTTGGATGAGTATAAGCCTGATTTTTTAGCACTTCAAGAAATAAAGGCAAAACAAGATGATATCCCAGCTCAAATGTATAATCTTGGTTTTAGTGAAATAAACTCAAACTCGGCTCAAAAAGCCGGTTATTCTGGGGTTATGAGCCTTAGTAAATTTCAAACAAGTTGTTTAAAATCTCAATTTTTTGATGATACTGAGGGTAGGGTTTTAGAACATAGATTCGGCGATATTGTTCTTTTTAATATATATTTTCCAAATGGTCAAAAAGATGATGAGAGATTAAACCACAAGATGGAATTTTATGCCGCATTTTTAAAGTATTGTAACGAAATTTTAGATAGCGGAAAGCATGTTATCTTTTGTGGTGATGTAAATACTGCACACCAAGAGATTGATCTTAAAAACCCAAA
Organism: Campylobacter pinnipediorum subsp. pinnipediorum; assembly: GCF_002021925.1. Classification (NCBI taxonomy): domain Bacteria; kingdom Pseudomonadati; phylum Campylobacterota; class Epsilonproteobacteria; order Campylobacterales; family Campylobacteraceae; genus Campylobacter; species Campylobacter pinnipediorum. The sequence goes on along the minus strand of NZ_CP012546.1, from coordinate 1,254,313 downwards.
GGCAAATTCAAAAACTTCAGGATTTTTACCCATTGAAAGAGCTTGGATAGATGAGGTTTTGTCAAATGGCTTTATAGATACATTTAGGCATTTTAACCCCGATAAAATAGATGCTTATTCGTGGTGGAGTTATCGTTTTGGTGCTAGGGCTAAAAATGTAGGTTGGAGAATTGATTATTTTTTTGTATCACAAGGCTTGAAAGACAGACTTAAAAATGCTTTTATCCTAAGTGATATAACAGGAAGCGATCATTGTCCGGTCGGAATAGAAATAGATATTTAGGATATACTATGCGTAAAGAGTTTTTAAAAGATGCTAAAAAAATTGTTATTAAGATAGGCACTTCAACTCTTACAAATGAAAATGGCTCTTTGAACGAGAGTCTGATAAAAAATATAGTAGCCGATATTTGCAAGCTATGTGATGATAATAAGCAAATAATCATAGTAACATCTGGTGCAGTTGGTGCTGGTATGGGCATACTTAATATCTCTCAAAAACCAAAAAACATAAATCAAAAACAAGCACTTGCGGCTGTTGGTCAAGTGGCGCTTATGCATCTTTATGAGCGTATATTTTGGGCTTATTCAAAAAATATAGCACAGATTTTGCTTACTCGTGGCGATTTTGAGGATAGAAAGAGATATCTAAACGCTAGAAATGTGTGTGCGGCATTGCTTGAAAAAAATATCATACCTATCATAAATGAAAATGATACTGTTGTTGCAGATGAGTTAAAAGTAGGTGATAATGATACATTAAGTGCATTGGTAACCGGTCTTATTGATGCTGATTTGCTTATAATTTTAAGTGATATTGATGGTTTGTATGATAAAAATCCGAATTTATATAAAGATGCAAAGATTATAAATTTAGTAAAAAATATAGATGAAAATATTGAAAAAATGGCTGGAGATGAAGGTAGTAAATTTGGCACAGGCGGAATGAAAACAAAGATAAAATCAGCCAAAATGACTTCACAAATAGGCACTAATTTAATAATCGCAAATGGTAAAAAAGATAATGTTTTGTTAAATGTATTAAAAGATTCAAACGAGGGGACTTTGTTTTTGGCTAATGATAAAAAGGTTAGCTTGAAAAAACATTGGCTTGCTTATGGTGCAAAAAATAAAGGAGAGATAGTAATAGATAATGGAGCAAAACTTGCATTAAAATCTGGCAAAAGTTTACTTGCTGTTGGTGTTTTAGATGTTGTTGGTGATTTTTGCAGAGGAGAAATCGTTGAGATTTTAAACAATAAAGAGATTATAGCTCGTGGCATAAGTAATTATTCTTCAAAACAAATTTTATTAATAAAAGGCAAAAAGAGCGATGAAATAGAACAAATTTTAGCTTATAAATACGAAGATGATATAATGCATGCTGATAATATAGTTTTAGACAAAGGTTGAAAAATGAGCAAGATAGCAGATTTGGTTTCTTTGGCAAAAAATGCAAGTAAAGAGCTTTTGAGTTTAGAAGAAAATAAAAAAAATGAGATACTCAGAGCTGTTGCAAATGAGTTATTACTTAAAAAAGAGTTTATAAAAGAGGCAAATAAAAAAGATATAAAAAATGCAAAAGAAAGCTCATTAAGTGAAGCTTTGATAGATAGACTTACTCTTAATGATGAGCGTATACAAGGTATGGCAGAAAGTGTATTGCAAATAGCAAATCAAAAAAATCCAATAGGAAAAATACTAGACGGATTTAGACATCAAAATGGTATGCAAATAACACAGGTAAGTGTTCCTCTTGGTGTAGTAGCTATGATATATGAAAGCAGACCAAATGTCACTATAGACTCCGCAGCTATCGCACTAAAAACCCAAAATGCTCTTATTCTTCGCGGTTCGTCAAATGCTATAAATTCGAATTTATATTTATGCGAGCTTTTTTGTGAGATAGGTAAAAAATTTGGTCTTGCTGATGGGTTTTTGCAGATAATAGGCACTGACAAAAGTGAGCTTGATGAGCTTGTAAAACAAGATAAGCTTATAGATGTTTTGATACCTAGAGGGGGAGCTAAACTAAAAGAGTATATAAAAAAGAACTCAACTATACCGGTTATTCAAACAGGTGAGGGGCTTTGTCATATATATGTTGATAAGAGTGCTGATATAGATGAGGCTTTGCAAATTATCAAAAATGCCAAAACCCAAAGACCTAGCACTTGTAATTCGCTTGAGTGCTTAGTTTTACACGAAAGTATAGCTGAAAAGATATTGCTTATATTATTAAATTTACTTGAAAATGTTGAGTTTAGAATAGATGAAAAAATATTTGAAAATTTTCAAGGGTTTGATAATGTCAAAAAAGCCACAAGAGAGGATTTCTCTACTGAATTTTTGGATTTGATTTTATCTGTAAAAGTAGTGAAAGATATAGTTGAAGCTATCTCATACATAAATCAAAACTCAACACTTCATTCAGAAAGTATATTAAGCAAAGATTATGATAATATAAATAAATTTTTAAATCTGATAGATAGTGCTGTTGTGTATGCAAATTCTTCTACTAGATTTAGCGATGGTGGAGAGTTTGGTTTTGGATCTGAGATAGGCATTTCTACTCAAAAAATGCATGCCAGAGGACCTATGGGGCTTGAAGCGCTTACTTCAAAAAAATATGTAGTTTATGGTCATGGACAAATAAGGGAGCAGTTTTGAAAATAGGAATTATAGGTTTTGGAAATATGGGTAAAGCCATAACAGATGGTATAAAAAGCTCAAATTTTGTAAAGCCACAAGATATTTTTGTTTTTGATAAAAATGAAGATAAATTAGATGGATTAAAAGAGCTTGGTATAAATATATGTGATGATGAGTGCGGTGTTGCAAAGGTAGCTGATATCTTAATCCTAGCTGTTAAACCAAACTCTTATACTAAGTTGTTAGAAAAAATAAAGCCATTTTTTGATAAAAAGTCTATTTTGCTAAGTATAGCAGCTGGTATTACTATAGAAGATATTAAAGATATACTTGGTTTAGATACAAAAGTAGTAAGAGCTATGCCAAATACACCAGCTAGTGTTTTAAGATCTGTAACTGGTGTTTGTTTTGATGAAAATTGCAATGAAAATGATAAAAAAAATACGATAAAACTTCTTGAAAGTTTTGGTGTAGTTTATCAGATAAGCCAAGAACAAATGCATGCATTTGTAGGTATATCAGGTTCGCTTCCGGCTTATGTTTGTATGTTTGTAGATGCTTTGGCTGATGGTGCTGTATTTGAGGGGTTACCAAAAGATTTGGCTATAAAAATAGCAGCAGATGCAGTATCTTCAAGCGCATATATGATAAATAAAATAGGCATGCATCCATCTGTTTTAAAAGACAAAGTTTGTTCTCCTAGCGGCACCACAATAGAGGCCTTGAGATATTTAGAGAATAGTGGTTTTAGAGGTTTGGTTATAGATACTGTGATTTTAGCTTCAAAAAAATCAAAAAATATAAATAAATAGTGCTTTATTAATCTAATTTTTAAGACATTTGAATATAATAACGTAAAATTTTTTAAAAAAGGATATTTGATGAAAATAAAAAATAGTTTTTTAGCTGTTTGTACAGTTGCTTTATTTGCAGGTTGTGCTATAAATAATAGCAGTTCTTCTATGAACAACGATATGCAGGATAAGGTTGTTTCAAGTTACGATATGTATAGTGTTGCTGGTGTTTATAAGGCTGTCTTACCTTGCGCTTCTTGCGAAGCTATAGATACTACTTTAGTATTAAAAAATGATGGTAAATTCGAGTCTTTAATGGAGTATAAAGGCGGTGAACAATATACAGAAAAATCAAGCGGAACTTATAACGTAAAAGGTGATATTGTTACAGTTGTAAATAAATACAATAAAACAAGTATGTTTAGAGTGGATAATAAAAGTTTAAAAATGCTAGATGCTGAAGGTAAAGAAGTTACAGGACCTATGGCTAAGTTTTACGTGTTTAAAAAAATGTAAAAATAAATCAGTGGTTTTACCACTGATTTTATAAAACAATTATTATAAATCCCCAAATAAAGCTTTTAAATCTTTTGTCATAGTATTTGACTCTTGTGATTCAGAAGAACTTGCTCCAAGATCTCTTAATTCTATCTCATATCCGGTAAGCATACTTGCAAGCCTTATATTTATACCGCTTTTTCCTATAGCTTTACTTTTTTGTTCACTTACGAGAGAAACTATAGCTTTTTGTCCTTCTATTGTAACTGAATTAATTATCGCTGGACTCATAGCTCTTGTTATGAAAATAACAGGTTCGCTTGAATACTCAACTACATCAATATTTTCATTATTTAACTCTTTGCTTACAGCATTTATTCTAACACCTTTTGTTCCAACAGTAGCGCCAATTGGATCTATCATGGGAGATACTGATGAAAGCGCTACTTTAGCTCTTTCTCCCGGTATTCTTGCGCTATTTTGAATTATGATTCCACCATCGTTTATTTCCGGCACTTCAGCCTTTAAAAGAGCATCTAAAAATCTTGGAGATGTTCTGCTTAACTCAACTTTTATGCCTAAATTTTTATCAGCAAATACCTTTCTTATAACAGCTTTTACTACATTTCCTACCTTAAAGTTTTCGCCTTTTATTCTATTTTTTCTTGGTAAAATAGCTCTTAACTCTTCAATCTCGATAAAAGTATTTTCTTGTTCATCAACTCTTACAACAGTTCCAAAAACTATCTGTCCTTGCATTTGATTGTATTTTTCAAAAATTTTATCCTCAACAAGCCTTTGGATATGATACTCAAGCTCTTTATGCAATGTTTGTGCAGCTGTTCTTCCTAGATTATCAAGGCTTAGTTCATATGTTAGCTCATCGCCAACTTCAACACTATTGTCAATATTTCTTGCCTCTTTTAGGCTTATAAAATGTTCGTTGTCTTCTTCTAATCTCTCATCGTCATCATAAATAATTGTTGTTTTTTGATATAGTTTTATTGTTTTATTGGTATCTATGGCAACATCATACTCGTAGTTATGGCCATAAACATGTTTTGCTGTATTTATAAGAGCCCTTTTTACACGCTCCTTTACATCTTCTATATCCAAATTTTTTTCATTTGCTATTGATTCTATGATATCTGAAATTCTTTCCATTTTTTCTCCACTTGTAGTCATAAATGATAAATTCTAGGGAATTTAAAATTTTGAAGATTTGTGCTGATTATACAATTTTGTTACTAATAAAAACTTTAATATATGTTTTATGCCATTTTTGATATACTAATCAGCTTAAAGTTATAAGGAAGGATAAAAAATGGAGTTAAAACTTGCAAGATCCGAGCTTAGTTCAAAGCCAAAAACAATATCTTTGGACAAGATTGAAGCTGCCGTAAGTAAAGAGGGTCAGAAAATTTTTTATTTTGATAAAGATAATAGCCATAAACAACTTATTGAATTAGTTGAGTTTTTTGAAGAAAAAGGCTTAAGTGTTTATCATCGTGTTGTTAAATATGGTCTTGATGATAAAGATTATATGTATGAAGTGCATATCTTGTAATGAGTAAAAAGCTTTTTATTCAAACTTTGGGTTGTGCGATGAATGTTCGTGATAGCGAGCATATGATCGCAGAGCTAAAAAGCAAAGAAAATTATGAACTAACACAAGATATAAGCGATGCTGATTTGATACTTATAAACACTTGCTCGGTTAGAGAAAAGCCTGTGCATAAGCTTTTTAGCGAGGTAGGTGCTTTTGAAAAAGTAAAGAAAAAAGGTGCAAAGATAGGTGTTTGTGGTTGCACAGCTAGTCATCTTGGAGGCGAGATATTTAAAAAGGCTCCTTATGTTGATTTTGTTTTAGGGGCTAGAAATATCAGTAAAATATCAACCGCTGTAAATACACCAAAGTTTGTAAGCACTGATATAAATTACGATGAAAGTGATTATGCTTTTGGTGAGTTTAGAGGTTCTCCATTCAAGTCATACATAAATATATCAATAGGATGTGATAAAAAGTGCACTTATTGTATAGTTCCTCATACTCGTGGAGATGAAATTTCAATACCTTTAAATTTGATATTAAGCGAAGCAAAAAAAGCTGTTGATAGTGGAGCTAAAGAGATTTTTTTATTGGGTCAAAATGTAAATAACTATGGTAAAAGATTTTCAAGTAGCCACGAAAAAATTGATTTTAGCGACCTTTTAGTAAAGTTAAGTGAGATAAATGGATTAGAGCGTATTAGATTTACAAGCCCACATCCTTTGCATATGGATGATAAATTTTTAGAAGTTTTTAGCCAAAATGATAAAATTTGTAAATCAATGCACATGCCACTTCAAAGCGGAAATACAAAAGTCTTAAAAGAGATGAAAAGGGGATATGCAAAGGAGTGGTTTTTAGATAGAGCTTTAAAACTTCGCTCACTTTGTCCTGATGTTAGCATTAGTACTGATATTATAGTTGCTTTTCCGGGTGAGAGTGATGAAGAATTTATGGATACAATGGACGTTATAGAAAAGGTTAGATTTGAGCAAATTTTTAGCTTTAAATACTCTCCACGCCCTATGACAAAAGCGGCTGAGTTTACAAATCAAGTTCCTGAGAATATTGCTTCAGAAAGGCTTACTTTTTTACAAAGTAGACATACTGAAATTCTAGATGAGATTGTAGCTGCTCAAAAAGATAAAATTTTTGATGTTTATTTTGAAGAGTTGCGCGCAAATGGTGGAGTAGCTGGTAGGAGCTTTAATAACTTTTTGGTTCAAGTAAACGGAAGCGAGGAACTTTTAGGTAAGACCCTTAAAGTCCGTGTTGACAATCCAAAAAGAATGGTCTTATATGGAAACCTCGTATAGTAGAATAAAAAAAAGCATATTTATCAATTTGATAGTATATGTTTTTTATCTACTTGTTTGGGTTATATTTTTAACTTGCAAAAAAACATATTCAAAAAATAAACTTCCAAATGATAGCTGTGTTGTTGTATTTTGGCATTCAAGACTGGCTTTTATGAGCTTTGCTTACCTTAGGTATTGGACTTGTGATTTTAACAAAAAAAGAAAAGGTAAAGTTGTTATAAGTGATCATAAAGATGGCGAGATAATCACACGAATAATTAATTTTTTTGGCATATCTACAATAAGAGGTAGTAGCTCAAAAGGTGGCGCTAAGGTTTTGATAAATGCACTAAAAGATATAAAAAATGGCATTGATGTTATCATTACACCAGATGGCCCTCGTGGTCCAAGACATAGTATAGCTGACGGTGCTATTGTGATAGCTCAAAAAACAAACAAAGATGTTTATATACTAAACTACGAAGCAAGCTCTTTTTGGCAACTAAAAAGTTGGGATAAGATGATCATCCCAAAGCCATTTTCTACGATAAACTTTACACTTTCAAAGCCACTAAATTTTAACGAACTTGATATTGATACAGCAAAAGAAGAGCTTCAGGCTAAGATGTGGCTTGAGAGTGAAAGAAATCCTAACGGCAAAAGTGTGTTAGAGCATAAAGAAGAATTTGTACTAAACCTAAAACAATGGTGGTCTAAAAATGCTAAAAAGCATTGAAAGATAAGCTATGCTTTTTAATAAAACCTTGCCTGTTGCTGTAGTTATTTTGATACTAAGTGCTTGTGCTTTGTTTTTTGCTACAAATGAATCTTACCAGCTTTCGTTTAAAGCTAAATTTTATTATGAACTACAAAATTATGACAAATCATACGAACTTAGCAAAAAATCATACGAACTTGATAAATACAATAAAATGGCTCAGTCTTTGTTTAAAAAAAATGAAGATATACTCAAATACAAAAGATATATATCACAAGCTGATGAGTATCTAAAAAAGATACAAGATATCTCAAAAGGTAAGGTCGGTACGGCAAATAAAGAAAGAATACGCCTAATTTGTGATATTATGATAGATGAATTAGATAGTGTTGTTAGCTCTACATCAGATACTCAGTTTTTAGAAGAAGCTACCAAAAAACAAGAAATCTTTAAAAAATTAAAATACGAACTTTTTGAAATTTAAGCATTTTTGTATATAATAAATTATACTTTTAAAATTATTTAATTATATATAAGGTGTTTTTTATGAAAGCTAGTATTGATTTGGAAATTTTTTTAGGTGATAATATATCTGTTTTGCAAAAACATATAAAATTACTAAAAGCCATTGATTCTACAAAAAGCATAACAAAAGCCGCTCAGACTATTGGTATATCATATAAAAATGCTTGGGATAACATAGATATATTAAATAGCAAAAGCGATAAACCACTTGTAAGTAGAGCAAATGGAAAGAAAAAAAATAGTGGCACAGAATTAACCGAATACGGCCACAAGATGATTGAAATTTATGAAAAGTTGCTTGGTTTGCAAAATGATTTTTTAACAAAGGTATGCGAAAATCTTGATATTTCAAACTCTGAAATAATAAATTTTTCTAGACTAAGCAACAATCTAAGTGCTAGAAATCAGCTAAACTGCGAGATAGTAGAAATAAAATCAGGTGCGGTTAGCTCTCAAATTTTTGCAAAATTAAGCAACGATGATATTATGCATTCTAATATTACCCTTGAAAGTGAAAAAAATTTAAACCTTATCATTGGTAAAAAAGTTGTTTTTATCTTTAAAGCACCTTGCGTTAGCCTTGTAAAAAAAGATGAGGTTATAAAAGATGATAGTATAAATCAACTAAATGGAGAAGTGGTATCTGTAAAAGTTGGCTCTAAAAATGCGGATGTGATAATGCGTTTGAGTGATTATCAAAACCTAAGTGCGATAGTTGCAAAAGATGTTGTTATGGATCTAAAAATAGGTGTCGGAGATAAATTAAAAGCATTAGTGAAATCATCAGACATTATAATAGGAGTATAAAAATGAAAAAAATTTTAGTTGCATTAGTTATTAGTGCTTGTGCTTTGTTTGCAGGGGAGATTAGAGTGCTTGCTGCGGCAAATACATCTTATGCTTTTGAAGAGCTTTTGAAGAAATTTAACGAACTTTACCCAGATACAAAGGTAGAACTTAGCTTAGGTGCTAGTGGCGGTCTTACATCCCAGATACAAAACGGAGCCCCAGCTGATATATTTATGGCTGCAAATATGGGTTTTGCAGACAAGGTTTATGAGAGTGGATTTGGTGTTGCTAAGCCAGTTGTGTATGCGCAAGGTTCCCTTGCTATATTTACTATAAGGGATTTTAAACTAAAAAACGGACTTGATGTTTTAAAAGATACAAAAACCATATCTATAGCAAATCCAAAAAGCGCACCTTATGGAGAGGCTAGTATAGAGGCTTTAAAAAATGCAAATCTTTTTAAAGATATAGAAAAAAAGATAATCTATACTCAAAAAATTTCAGAGACACTTTCACAAGCTTTAAGTGCTGCTGATATTGGATTTATAGCGGCTAGTGCCTTGTATGATAAAAAAATGTCAAAGTATAAAGAGGGTGTTAATTATGTTTTTGTTGATAAAAATTTATACAAACCGATAGACCAAGGTATGGTTTTGCTAAAAAGGGCTGAAAATAACAAAGAAGCAAAGGCCTTTTATGACTTTATCCTAAGTGATGAAGCAAAAGATATCTTTAACAAATTTGGTTATATAACACCTAAATGATAAAAGCCGTAGTTGATAACATAACAACATTTGATGATGTTAGTTTGGTTAGATTTAGCGTAGATGAAGACTTATCTTTGTCTATGCTATCACTTGATAATGTGAGCTTAAAGCCAAAAGATAAAGTTAAGCTTGGTTTTAAAAGCTCAAATGTATCCATATCTACAAATAAACTTGAAAATTTCTCTATCAAAAACGAGATATACTGCAAGATAATAGACCTACAAATAGGCGAAATTTTATCTGTTATCTTGCTTAGATACAAAGACATTGAGTTTGAAAGTATCATCACGTCAAAATCAGCCAAAAGGCTAAACTTAAAGCTTAACGATATGGTATTTGCCTATATAAAATCAACATCAATTTATATAAGTGAAATTTTATGATAGATATCAATGTCCAAAAAACTCTAAATAGTGCTAATGGAAAGTTTTTGCTAGATGCAAAGCTTAGTATAAAAGATGGTGAATTTGTAGCTATTTATGGTAAAAGCGGAAGTGGCAAGACAACTATACTAAGGCTTTTAGCTGGTTTTGAAACTCCTGATAGTGGTGCTATCTTAGCCAATGATACTATTTTTTATAAGGATAAAAAATCCCTAGCTATTCAAAAAAGAAATATAGGCTTTTTATTTCAAGACTATGCCTTGTTTGAAAATATGAGTGTGATAAAAAATCTACTTTTTGCTAAAAAAGATATAAGCTTAGCAAATGAACTACTTGATATAATGGATATATCAAGCTTGAAAAATCAAAGCATAACAAACCTTTCAGGCGGTCAAAAACAAAGAGTAGCTTTAGCTAGGGCTTTGATGATAAGGCCAAAGATACTTTTGCTTGATGAGCCACTCAGTGCATTGGATACCCAGACTCGTGAAAAACTTCAAGAGTATCTTATAAAGATAAACAAACAGTTAAAAATTACGACCATAATAATAAGTCACGATGTCGCTGAAATTTATAAATTATGCGATAAAGTCTTTTTTCTAGATGGCGGTAGGATAATAAAATCAGGAACTCCAAGGCAGATGTTTTTAAAACAACAAGGCTCTCAAAAACTAGCTTTTAATGCAAAAATTTTAGACATAAAACCTACAGATACAGCCTTTGTAGTCTTAGTTCTTGTATCAAATCAGCTTTGCAAAGTCGTATTATCAAAAAACGAACTAAAAGACTTAAATGTAGGCGATGAGATAATGCTTAGTATAAAAGCTTTTGGTGTAAATGTGCAAAAGATACATTAATAATAATTGAGGATTTCTAAAATTTTATATATAGTGTTGCTAAGCGGTATTGCTGTTAGTTTGTTTGTAGATATAAATACAAAAGAAGCAATTGATTATCGGACAATACCTAAAGATAAAACTTTTAATTTTATTAATAACCAAATAAGTTTTAACATTTTTGATAAAACAAAGTGAATTTAAAAAGGTATTTAATTTTATAGGTAAAATAGTAGCAGAACAAGCTATATAAAACGGTTGAAATTGATGACATAGTTTTACGTTTTTTAGACAGTAACACTAAAAAATAATAAGGTAAGCAAAAAAACAATTAACTTTATAAAAGAACTAACAACATCTGTTAAAGACACTACAAGCTCTTTAACAACATCATCTGCAACAGATGTAGTTAAGTTTTCATCAAATCTTTCAACTCAAACAAGACTTGCTAAACTAGCAAATCCATATAACAATGACCTAGCATTAGCTTATGCTATAAATAATCTAAAAGATAATAAATTTGCTGATGCTGGTGATAGCTTATCAAATGTAGTAAAATCATATACAGATAGATTTAATAGCGATAACAATTTATCATAGGCTCTAAAGCTAAGATAAAAAGTGATAAATGAAGCATTAAGACTAAATGTAAACTTTGGAGCTAAAACAAGATCTAAAGAAAAATATTACAATGGAAACATTGGTTTAAAATATAGCTTTCAATTAAAATAAAATACATTTAATGGTTATGAGGGTGGCTCTTAAATACTCTTTGATAGGCTTACAACTACAAGATATTTCTAATAGCTACTTAAAATTTTATATAATTAAATTTTTTATTTAATCACAATTTGTTAAAATACTAAACATAGTAATTTTAAATATAGGAGCTTTAGATGAGATCTTTATTTTTAAAGACAGTTAAATTTTTATCAGTTGTTGCCCTTTTTGGTGCTTTGAGTGCAAGTGCATTTACAGAAGGTGAGGACTATGTTAAGTTAGAACAGCCATTACCGGTCAAAAATAATACCTTGGTAAAAGTTTTTAGCTATGCTTGTCCGCATTGCTACAAATACGATAAAAGTGTTGTTTCAAAATTAATGCAAAAATTACCAGGTGTAAAATTTATCCCATATCATTTAAAAACAAAAGGTAGTTTTGGGGAGACTATCAGTAAAGTTTTTGCTGTTTTGATAGCCAAGGATAATGAAAATGGTATTAGTTTATTAGATGATAAGTCTTTATTTAAAAAAGCTAAATTTACATACTATAGAGCATATCATGATAAAAAAGAGACATGGAATGAGGGAAAAGATAAAGATGGATTTTTAAAGACCGGTCTTGATGCTGTTGGTATGAGTGTGGATGAGTATAATAAAGAGCTTGATAATCCAAAAGTTATTGAAATTTTATCAAAATGGGACGCTGCTTATGATGTAGCAAAACTTCAAGGTGTTCCTGCTTTTGTTGTAAATGGAAAATATCTTATCAATATAGATAATGTCAAATCAATAGATGGCATCGCTAGATTAGTTAAAGATTTATTAGCAAAATAATAAAATATACGGCATTTGTGTTTATAATGCCGTAAAATTATCTGTATAGTATAGACCCTAAGCGAATCATATTTGAACCGCATTTTATAGCTAACATAAAATCAGAACTCATTCCCATAGAGCATATCTTGGCCCCATCGGATCTTAAACTCTCATAAATTTTATATGTTTGCTCAAAGCTTTTTTGTATCTGTTTTTCATCTTCAACATTAGCCCCTATACTCATAACACCTATAAGATTTATATTTTTACATTCCTGTTGAATTTTTAGGTACTCTTCTATGGCTTGGCTTGTGCTTACACCTTGTTTGCTATCTTCGTTTGCTGAGTTTATCTGCAAAAGTGTATCTAACTTATAACTAAGCCTTTTATCTACCGCAACTGCCTTTTTTAAACTATCACAACTTTGCCATAGAGTAGGGCGAAGCGATATGAGTTGGTTTATTTTATTATCTTGCAATCTTCCTATCATATGCCATTTTGGATTAAAGTTTGCTAGTTCTGTTTGTTTTTTAGCCATCTCTTGAACTCTATTTTCGCCAAATTCTATCTGACCCTGATTTATCAGTTCTATAACCTCTTTGCTAGTTACATTTTTGCTTACAGCTACGAGCCTTATATCGCCTATTTTTTCATAAAGTTCTTTTAAATTTATCATTTATAAAATCCACCAAGTCTCATTATGTCATTAAAGGTAGCAACAAGCATCATCGTTAAAAGTATAGCCCAGCCAAGATATGTAAGCCAAGCAAATACCTTTTCGCTTACCTCTTTTTTAAATATTAGTTCGTAAGCATTAAAGATAATATGTCCTCCATCAAGTGCCGGTATAGGGAGTAAATTTAAAATACCCAAATTTACAGAGATAAGTGCTGTGATTAAAAGAAGTATTGCTACATCTGTTTTTGCTGCTTTTGATGTTATATCTGTTATTTGGACTATGCCGCCCATCTCTTTTATAGGAACTATGCCGGTTATTATCTTTTCAAAGCCTAAAAATATAAGCTTAGAAGCTTTTATAGTTTCATCAAAAGCATATGATATAGAACTAAATCCAGTGTGATAAACCTTTACAAAATCGCCTTTTGGAGATATGCCTATGAGTGGTTTTTGTATGGTTTCGCCAAAGATATTTTTACTCTCTCCTATCTTTGGTGTTAGCTTTATTGTGAGTTGTTTATCATCTCTTTGTAGTGTTATTTTTGTTGGATTTATACTTACTTGTTTTCCTATGTCATCCCACTCTTTTATTATTTTGTTATTTATCATTAAAATTTTATCATCTACCATTATACCAGCTTGTTTTGCTGCTGAATTATCAAGCACAGTTCCTACAATTGGTGCTAGTTTTTCATTTCCCATAAAACCAAGTGATATGTATATAAAAAATGCCAATATAAGATTAAAAAATGGTCCAGCAAAAAGTATGAGAATTCTTTTTATAGGGCTTAGTGTGTTGTAACTGTCACTATCATAGTTTCTGTTTTTTGGGTCTGTATCATCTTGTCCTTTGAGCTGGACATATCCGCCAAGTGGTATAGCACTTATGCAATAATCGGTATTATTAACTCTTTTTGTAAAAATCTTTTCACCAAATCCAATACTAAAAGTATTGACACAAACTCCAAAAAAACGAGCAACTAAAAAATGTCCTAATTCGTGAAAAAATATTAAAAAAGATATAACAAATATAGTAACAAAAAAATGCCAAGAGTAGGCATAAATTCCAACTATAAGCATTAAAATAACAAAAAATATACTTTTCAAATCATTCCTTTTATATTAATTATTTATAACTTTATCATTTTATTGTAAATTTAATTTCAAAGTTTTGAAAAACTTTCTTTTAAATTTTCTCTTATATTTTCATTTATCTCATCTGGATTTTTTAGGCTTTTTTGGATTGAGTTTTCAAGTGAGCTTAAGATATCAAATAGCTCTTTCTCCCAGCTTTTTGCATCTTTTTTTGTATTCATATTTTGTATAAAAGTAAGTTTTCTACTAAGCTGTGATAGTTCTGCCATAAACTCATCTTTTACATCATCACTTATAAATAAATCATTATCTTTTACTTTTTGTCTTAAATCCCTTATTTGTTTATCTATCTCATCGCAAAAAGATTTGTATTTATCTGTCTTGTCTTCTGATAATAATTGACTGTTTTTATCTTCATCATCTTCTTTAAAATCGCCATTTAAAGCTTCATTCATGTCTATATTTTGTGTCATCTTTTGTATTTGCATATAAAGTGCAAAAGCAACTGCTATTGAGATCAGAAAAGCTATGGTTATGTCATTCATTTATGTCCTTTTTTGTTTTTTAAATATATTTTTTCTAAACTTACTATTATTAAACCACTCCAAATAAGCATAAAAGATATTATTTTTGTATAATCTAAACTCTCGTTAAATACCAAAACAGCGATAGCTAATGTAAGTGTTGGGCTTAGATAATGAACATATCCCAATGTGCTTAGTTTTATTCTATTTGCTGCTGCATTAAACATCACAAGTGGTAAAATCGTAACTATACCAGAAAGTATCATCAAAATTCCATTAAAATCAGCTTTAAAATTGTTTTGATGAGTAAAACAAAGATATAAAAAATATCCAAAAGCTAAAAATGAAATCATCAATGTTTCTATAAAAAGCCCATCTATGGCTCGTAGCTTTATAAATTTCCTTATAGATACATAAATAGCCATTGATACCGGTAATATGATAGAGATAAATGGTATCTTGCCTACATTGTATATCTGAATAAAAACAGAAACACAAACAAGAAAAACAGCAATTTTTTCAACCTTACTTGGCTGTTCTTTAAAAATCAAAAATCCAACTAAAATATTCATAAGTGGATTTATAAAATACCCAAGGCTAGCTTCTACTATATGAGATGTATTTACGGCATATATGTATAATCCCCAATTTATGCTTATCATGGTACCACTAAGAAATAAAAGATTTCTAATTTTTTTATTTCTTAAAAGAATTTTTATGTTTCTAAAACCGGATTTTAGATATAAAAATAAGCTCATAAAAATCAAAGACCATAACACCCTATGTGCCAAAATTTCAACCGAACCTACATCTTCACTAAATAATTTAAAATATAAAGGGTAAAAACCCCATATCGTAAAAGCAATTATTGCAAGAAACAAACCCTGTGTTTCTTCGTTTTTTAAATTCATACCAAAGCCTTAAATTAAAGCATAGATTATAATTTTATATATATTAATAAAGCATAAAATTTAAGTTTTTAATGTTATAATCGGAAATATATCAAAATTTAGAAAACGAGGTTGTGTAACGAATGTGGAGTAAAGATAGTTGGAGAAAATACAATATACTTCAACAGCCAAAATATCCAGACAAAGATAAATTAAATGAAGTGGAAGAAAAATTGAAAAATTTACCACCATTGGTATTTGCTGGGGAGGCTAGAAATTTAAAAAAAGAGCTTGCTAAGGTTTGTAATGGTGAGGCTTTTTTGCTTCAAGGCGGTGATTGTGCCGAAAGTTTTTTAAATTTTAATGCAAATAATATAAGAGATATGTTTAAAGTAATGCTTCAAATGGCTATAGTTTTGACATTTGCAGGTGATCGTCCGATAGTAAAAGTAGGTCGCGTTGCAGGTCAATTTGCAAAGCCTAGAAGTTCGGATTTTGAAGAGATTAATGGAATTAGTCTTCCTAGTTATCGTGGTGATATTATAAATGGTTTTGCATTTAATGATGTTGCTCGCATACCTGATCCAACAAGAATGATAGAAGCTTATTATCAAAGTGCTTTTACTATGAACCTATTGCGTGCCTTTTCTCGTGGCGGGTTGGCTGATTTACATCAAATCAATAAGTGGAATTTAGGCTTTGCTAAAAGGGCTGAGATACATGAAAAATACTCAGAACTAACAGATAGTATTACTAAAACACTTGAGTTTATGAAAGCTTGTGGAATGACATCTGAAAATACACCTGCTATAAATCAAACTTCGTTTTATACATCACACGAAGCTTTATTGTTGCCTTATGAAGAGGCTATGACAAGAGAGGATAGTTTGAGTAATGAGTGGTATGATTGTTCTGCACATATGCTTTGGATAGGTGAGAGAACAAGGGGTGTTGATGATGCTCACGTTCATTTCTTAAGTGGTGTAAAAAATCCAATAGGTGTTAAAATAGGACCTAGTGCAAACTCATCAGATATATTAAAATTATCAGAAAAATTAAATCCAGAAAATGAAGCCGGAAGACTTAATGTGATAATAAGAATGGGTGCTGATAAAATCAATGAAAATTTACCTAAATTATTAAGAGACATCAAAAAAGAAGGCTTAAATATAGTTTATAGTATAGATCCTATGCATGGAAATACAACAAAAGCCGGTAATTATAAAACTAGAGAATTTGATAAAATTATCAGTGAAGTAAAAAGTTTTTTTGATATAACAAAATCCGAGAGTATGTACGCAGGAGGTATTCATCTTGAGATGACAGGTCAGGATGTAACAGAGTGTATGGGCGGTGTTTTTAATGTAACAGAACAAAGTTTAAAAGAGCGTTACGAAACACAATGCGATCCAAGACTAAATTCAGACCAAGCTTTAGAGCTTGCATTCTTGGTTGCAGAGTTATTAAAAAAACAGATAAGTTAATTTATTTTTATTACAAAGCGTAATTTTTATTTTAAGAAGTTATTTTTTTATTTCTTGGATTTTAATATTTTTTGTGATAAATTCATTTAATTAATATTTTTTATTATTTTAGGAGAAATTTATGTCAGTAATTTATGATTTAGTTGTTATAGGTGCCGGGCCTTGTGGTATAGGTGCCGCTATTGAGGCTAAGGCTAATGGTCTTGATAATGTTTTAATGCTTGAAAAGGGCGAAGAAAATCTGCAAACTATAAGAAAGTTTTACAAAGATAATAAGCGTGTTGATAAAGAGTATAAAGGACAAGAAAGTACTATTTATGGAGTTGTAGCTTTTCAAGATGGAACAAAAGAGACCACAATAGAGTTTTTTGATAAAATCATTGCTGAAAATAATATAGAATGCGTTTTTAAATGCGAAGTTGAAAGTGTAAAAAAAGTTGGAGATTTGTTTGAGATCACTACTTCAAAAGATATTTATAAGTCTAAAAATGTGCTTGTGAGTATAGGTAAAATGGGTAAACCAAATAAGCCTGATTATAAAATTCCTTTACCATTAAATGGTGTTGTTAACTTTAACTTAGACAAATGTAGTAGTGGAGAAAAGATACTGGTAGTTGGTGGTGGAAACTCAGCTGTTGAGTATGCTATAGACCTCTGTAAAAACAATGAAACTACGTTGGCATACAGAAGAGATACTTTTGCAAGAGTTAATGATACAAATAAAGAAAATCTTGAAATTTTAGAAAAAGAAAATAAATTAAAAGTTAGATTAAATCACGATATCGTAAGTCTTGATAATGATAATGGTAAAGTTGTTGTGAATTTTTCAAATGATAAAACAAGAGTTTATGATAGAGTTATATATGCAATAGGCGGTTCAAGCCCAGTTGATTTCTTGCAAAAATGTGGAATCAAAATGGACGATAAAGGCAATGCATTAGTAAATGATGCTTGTGAAAGCGATATTGCTGGTCTTTATGCTGGTGGTGATATAACATTAAAAAATGGTGGTTCAATAGTAGTTGGATTAAACCATGCTTATAAAGTTGTCCAAAATATTATAAAAAAATGAGTATAAAGCTTGAGAGAATATAAGAGATTTTTTCTAGTTTTTTTTATTTTATTTGTGACCAGTTATTTTTTTATTAACTTTTCGCAAATAAAAAAAGAACAAACTTCACAAAGAGAGTATAAAATTTACTCTCTTAAATTTGATGATTTGTCGGAAGAAGAAAAAGAGAAATATATAAGTAAAGATCAACTTTTTGAGTATGGTGGTTATATAACTGCAAAGAGCTATATTGAAAATTTTGATGTTGTTTTTGATGAAAACTTAACAAATGATATTACTAAATTAAAAGCTGATTTTAAAGATATAGTTGAAAAAAACAGGGTTTTAATTAAAGACAATGTAGACATAGCTAAGAAAAATCTTGATTTGATTTCAAAGATTGATAGTATAAAAATGCAATTTTTATCTAAAGAAAAAAAAATAGAAGAAAAAAATCTTGAAAATTTTAAAAATAAAGAAAAAACACTTACTGACCGTATAGAAAATTTAACAAACGAACTAGCAGAAAATCAAAAACAAGGTCTTGAGATGATGTCAAAATATGAAAGAAAGATAATACAGTTAGAGCAAAATATATCATCTTTAGCTGTTAATTATGATAAAAATACATCTATTTTGCAAAACAAAAATCTTGAACTTCAAAATAAAATATCGTTATTAAATAAAAAGGATAATGCACGAGAGAGTTCAAAAAAAGAGCTAAAAGACCTAAAAGAAGAGATTAAAATAGAAAAAAATGAAATTCAAAAACTTGATTTTTTGCACAAAAAAGAATTAAAACGTATACAAGATGGATTTGATATTCAGCGCTTAACTCTTGAAGATGAATTGTCAAAAAAATCAAATAACATAATTGATTTAAAAGCAGAGATCAAAAAACTTGAATATGATATAAAAAATAGAGATACTAAAATCAAAAATTTAGATACACAAATCCAGCAACTAAATTCTTTTATAGTTGGTTTAAATGATCTAAATAAAGATCTAAATTCAACTAATAATCAAAAAGATAAGGATATTTTTAGTTTAAAAAATCAAATTTTAGCTTTAAACAAGGAAAGCCAGGAGTTTAAAAATAATATTAAACTTCAACAAAATAAAAACAACTCACTAAAAATGGATTTAAACACTAGCAACAATACTATTGCTCAAAAAGACGTTGAGATAAAAGAGCTAAGTGCAAATATCCAAAAGCTTAGCTTTGATTTAAACAAAACGCAAAATCAAGTCGAGGTTTTTAAACAGCTAAGTCTTAAAAATGAAAATAATGCGACTATTTTAAAGCTTATATTAGATAAAACACAAGAAGAACTTGATACGCAAAAACAATCTTCTAAAATAGATATGCGAAATTATGCTATTTTAAAAACTCAAATAGAAGAGTTAAGAACTTTGGCCGATAGAAATTTGATGATAAAAAAACTGCAAGATGAGATGAATGATTTAAAAAATGAACTTAAGAGCATGCAGACCAAAAATATATCCACTCAAACTTTTTTAGATAAATTAGAAGGCTTGCAACAAGAGATACAAAATTCAATTGACAAACAAGATATATTAGAAGATGAAAATATAAATTTAAAAAAGATATTAGAAACCCAAACAAAGCCGGAAGTTCCTAAAAAACTTGTTTTTGTTTCACAAGTTGAGTGTTTTGATATGGATAAAAATGGCATAACTATGATGTGTAAAAATCGTGTTAGCGAGTTTTTAAGTAGGTATAATTCAAACTATTTATATGAGATTACATCTATAGTTGATGGTCGTGGATATGCTTTACCATATCAAGTGACTTCTAATATAAGTAAAATTGAATTAAATAGACTAAATTCTTATGTTGATTTTGGCATAGGTAAAGAAAGAAGTGAAATGGCAGCAAAACTCATCAGAGATGAATTTGGTGATTTTTCAAGAATTAGCTATAGTACCGAAGTTTTGAGAAGAAAAGATTCTAGAGGCTTCATTATAAAAGCTTACAGATGATACTTTATCAACTAAAAGATGGCTATCATTATAATAGCGATTCATTGATTTTGTATGATTTTGTTTCATCTTTTTTGGATCCAAACTACAAAGGAAGTGTTTTAGATGTTGGTTGTGGTTGCGGGGTTGTTGGACTTTTATTAAAGCGTGATTTTAATAAAATTGATCTATCGTTACTTGATATTCAACATATAAATATTATGTTATGTAAAAAAAATTTAACTAAAAATAATCTATCAGCAAATTTAATAGAGTGTGATTTTTTAAAAATCAAAACAGATGAGAAATTTGACCTGATAGTTTCAAACCCACCTTATTATCGTGATGGTGTTGTAAAAAGCGCAAATACACATTTAGCTATTAGTCGTTATGCTGATGAGTTTTCTTTGAAGGCATTTTTAAGCACAGCAAATAAAATTTTAAAGCCAAGGGCTGAGATAATATTTTGTTATGAAAGCTTACAGTTACAAGTTATTATGCAAATCTTAAGTGAATTTAAATTTACTTGTTGTAATGTTTGTTTTGTGCATCCAAAAAAAGAGAAAAAATCAAATTTAGTTTTGATTAGAGCAAAAAAAAGCTCTCGTTCAACTTGTGATGTTATGACACCACTTATTTTGCAAGATGGTGATAAAAATAGTTTAAGGGCTGATGAAATTTATAAAAAAGCAGATACAAAGAGTTTGATGTGTCAATTTTAAAACAAGATGGATATAATTATACTTTTGATAGCTCAAAATGTAGCGAATGTGGTGGAAAGTGTTGCATAGGTGAGAGTGGCTATATTTGGATAAGTAAAGAGGAAATATTAAAATTGGCTGATTTTTTGAATTTGGATTTTAAACAAGTTCAAGATAGGTATTTGATAAAAGTTCAAAATAGATTTAGTATAAAAGAGGTTGATTATAAAACCGGTTATGCTTGTATATTTTTTGATATGTCAAAAAAAATGTGCTCTATATATGAGCATAGACCAAATCAGTGTAGGACATTTCCATTTTGGGATTATTTTAAGGATAATTTAAAGGAGTTAAAAGAAGAATGTATAGGAATAAAATAATATTTTTTTTAAGTTTTTTGATTTTTTTAATAAATAATTTAAATGCAAAAGATATAAATCTTGAAATTTTAAAAGCATTAGAATTTACAAATAATGGCAACTATGATTTGGCAATCGCTGTTTATGATGATTTATATAAGCAGACAAAAGATTCTGAGTTTTTAAAAGAAGAATTAAAATTAGCTGTAAGCTTTAGTGATGATAAAATTGATGAGATAATGAGTAGGGCTGATGAAAAATTAAAAAAAGATCCTTTTTATATAAGACTTCTTTCAACTAAGAAAATAAGAAAAGGTGATTTAGTAGGTGCTAAAAAACTTCTTAATGAGCTTTTAAAAACCGATAAAGATGCAAAAAATTATCTTATGCTTGGTGATATAGCATTATTTGAAAAAGATGAAAAAACAGCTCTTGTAAATTTTCAAAAAGCGTATGATTTAGACCAAAGCGAAGACAATCTTCTGAAATTGACTATGCTTGATGAGTCTAGTAAAAGTTTTGAATTATTAAAAGATTATAAAGATCAAAATGGTTGTAGTTTATCGGTTTGCTCAAAACTTGCAAATATGTATTTAGAGAATAAAGAATATATAAAACTGTCTGGAATCTATACTGAGTTATTTGAAGCTACGGGTGATTATAAATTTAAAGAGCTATCTTTAGGAATTTTGCTTTTTTCAAAAAATAATGATCAGGCTATAGAACTTCTTAAAAATGGTGATTTTGATAACAACACTACTATAGATGTTTATGCTTCTATGAAAAGATATAAAGATGCTTATGATGTAGCTAAAAATGCCTACGATGATACTAAGGATATTTTTTATCTTTCAATGATGGCTATTTTTGAGTATGAAAAATATGACTCAAAACCTGATAAAGCAACACTAAATAATATCATTTCAAATTTTGAAAAAAGTGCAGTTAAGCTAAATAATCCTATCTTTTTGAATTATTATGGATATTTAATGATAGATCACGATGTTGATTATAAAAAGGGTATATCTTTGGTTAAAAAAGCCTTAAAAATAGATCCTAAATCTTCAGCCTATCTTGACTCTTTGGCTTGGGGATATTTTAAAATCAATGAGTGTAAAAAGGCAAAAGAGATAATGGATAAAGTTTTAAAAGATGAAGACTTCGCAAAACAAGATGAGGCTATTTTACATTCAAAAGAGATAGATAAATGCTTAAAGAATTAAAAATGATACTTGATGAAATTATAGACAGTATAAATCAAAATATAAAAATAAAAAAACAAAAATTTCCTATACAGTGGCTAAAAGAGACTTATCAAAGTGCTTATCAACCAAGAGATGAAATTATAGTTGCTGAAAGTGGAATTTATAAAAAATCTCAGTTAAAATACCTTAATGAATTAGGTGTGGATGCTCTTTGATAGGCAAACACTTTATGAGACAAAATGATATGAAATTAGCTTTTAGTAAGCTTAGAGGATATTAATATGCAACATTTATGTGCGCCGTGGAGGTCAGAATACTTTGAAAATAAGCCAACTGGTTGTGTTTTTTGTGCGATAAAAGACAACCCTGATGATGATATAAAAAATGGGGTTTTGTTTAGGGCTAAGTTTTGTTATGGGATAATGAATCGTTTTCCTTATTCTCCGGGACATTTTATGGTTATACCTTTTTCTCACTTTGATAATATAGAATCACTAGATGATGAAATTTGGCAAGAGATGTCGTATTATGTAAAAAGAGGTGTTAAGATCTTAAAAGATGAATTAAAAGCAGATGGTGTAAATATAGGTATGAATCTGGGAAAAGCTGCTGGAGCTGGTATAGCCGAACATGTCCATTATCATTTAGTGCCTAGATGGGAAAGGGATACAAACTTTATCACTACGATAGCTGATGTTAGGGTAAATGGAACACCTTTTTATCCATTATTTGAAAAATTAAAAAGAGCATTTAGTGAGCTTAGTTGAGTTAGATATAGATAATTGGTTAAAAAATAGAGATAAATTTGACCTTATTATTGATGCTAGAAGTCCTAGCGAATTTGCATATTCTCGTATAAAAGGTGCTATAAATTTATATGTTTTAAACGACAAAGAACATAATGAAATAGGCACTCTTTACAAACAAAATAGATCATTAGCAAAGGTTTTGGGTGCTAGATATGTTTGTCTAAATACAAGCGAACATTTACCAAAGATATATGAAATGGCAAAAGTCGGATCTCTTATAGGTGTTTATTGCTCAAGAGGTGGAATGCGTTCTAACTCTATTTCTCAAATTTTAAGTATGATTGGTTATAGGGTTGAAAGACTTATTGATGGATATAAATCATATAGAAAAAATGTTTTGGATGAGCTTGAAAAACCTATTGATTTGAAATTTATAACACTTTTTGGAAATACCGGAAGTAGTAAAACCAAGCTCATAAGATCACTACAACCATCTTTGGATTTGGAACATATAGCAAATCATTTAGGCTCTGTTTTTGGTGAGATAAATGGAAAACAGCCTAGTCAAAAAGAGTTTGAAGATAATTTATTTGAAGAGCTTATTTTACTAAAAGATAAAAAAGCATGTTTTATAGAGGGTGAGAGTAGGCGTATAGGCTCATTAACTGTTCCTTCTAGTTTGCATACTTCTATGAGAAGTGGTATAAATGTTGAGATAGTGGCTAGTCTTGAAAATAGGGTAGAGTGCATTATGAAAGATTATAAGAGTGTGGATAGTGAGTTTTTTTACTCTTGTATGAAAAAAATTAGCCCTTTTATATCAAAAGAGGCAAGAGATGATGCTATAAATGCTTATGAAAATAATGACATACATAAGGTTTGTGAGATACTCTTAGTTAAATACTATGATAAGGTTTACAAAAAGCCACAAAAGATAGATTATACTATAAGTTCAGATGATTTTGAACTGGCAAAATCAAAGCTTATGCAAATCTATAATAAACAATTAAAATTATAAAAATTTTAAAACACTAAAATAAAATGCACCAGATAGTATAGCCGAAGCAGGGAGTGTTATAACCCAAGCTAGAAGTATTGGTTTTACCATAGCCCAGTTTGCGTTTTTGTTTATTATGCCTATTCCTAATACAGCACCTATAAGTATATGTGTTGAGCTTACCGGAATTCCAAATTTTGTTGCTAGAAGTATAACCATACTAGCACCAAGTTCAGCGCTAAATCCGGTTGTTGGTAAAATTTCGGCAAGCTTGGAGCCTATGGTGGAGATAACTTCTTTTCCTAAAAACCATAAGCCAACAACCAAAGAAATTCCAAAAGTAATCATAACAACACTAGGTATAGTAGAGGCTTTATTTATAACTCCTGTTTTCAATACATCAAGTATCGCAACAAAAGGGCCGATTGCGTTTGCTATATCGTTTGCCCCGTGTGAAAATGCAAACGATGAGGCTGTAAAAATTTGAAACCAAGAAAATACACGATTTATGCTTTTTTCGGCATCATTTTTATTCATTACTTTAATGAATGCAAAACTGGCAAGATATGCTAAAACACCTATAACAAAGAGTATCCATATGCTTTGTATTATGCTTATATCTAAATTTATATTCTTTAAGCCCTTAAAAATCATCATGGATGATATAACCATTGCAGCAAAACCTGCTATCAATGGGATATGTTTTTTCATCGCAGCAAAGGAGTCTATCTGTTTTTCTCTTTCTTTCATTGCTTTAATTTGCGATCTGTATTCGCTGTATTTTGTGCTTTTTGTATCATCTTCATCGATTAAAATCATGTTTGAAAGTGTTTTTATTTGTTCACTTTCCGGTTTTGTTTTTAGTTCTTTTATGAAGTTACGTTTAAAGATTTTTCTCTCTTTTTTTAGCGTTTTAATTGAAATTCTAAGTTGTCTTGTGGGATTTATGATATTTTTCTTAATATAGCCAAATACCAAAAATGATAACACGCCACCCATTAGTGGTGAGATGACCCAGCTTATTGCTATTTTGCCTATTTCGCTCCAAGTTACCATTTCAAATGCTTCTTTTGCGCCATAGCTTGTATAACCCATCATAATACCAGCGCCGACTATGCCACCTACTATCGAGTGTGTTGTAGAGACAGGAAGTCCTTTTCTTGATGCAAAAAACAGCCAAAGTCCAGAACTTAGAAGTGCTGACATCATTATGGCTACAAATTTTTCCGGTATTACATTTTTATCTGAAAAGTTTATGATACCGTTTCTTATCGTATTTGTTACTTCTGCACCAGCAAAAACAGCACCGCTTAGCTCAAATATAGCAGCTATTATAAGGGCTTGTTTTATTGTTAAAGTTTTTGCTCCAACACTAGTTCCAAAGCTATTTGCTACATCGTTTCCGCCTATATTAAACGCCATAAATATACCAAAAAGACTTGCTATAAAAAATATAAAATATTTGCTATTTGGTATAGTGTTGATTCCCCACGTAAAAAAGCATACTATAGTAATTATAAATATAACAAAGGCTATCAGGTTGTCTCGTGTCAAGTTGTGTCCTTGATTTAAAAATATTTGTTGATTATATCTTTATGTTTATTGAAATTTGATAAAATTTACCAAAAATAAAATTTTATAAAGGTTAAAGATGATTATAGGTATTGATTTGGGTTCAAATACATTAAGAATAGCACTTATAAAACACGAACATGGAATTTGTGTTGTTGAAAAAAGTTTTGAAGCTATTGTTGGAAGTGCTAGAGGGCTTCGTGAAAATATGCTAATTAGCGATGAAGCCAAAGAGCGTATTTTTAATGCTTTAAAACTTGCAAAAGAAGAGTTTGATTTTTCTTTGTTTGAGCATATAGCTGTGGCTACAGCTGCATTTAGGATAGCAAAAAACTCAGATATCATCTTTCAACAAATCAAAGAATTATTTGGTATAAATTTTCAAATTATTAGCGGAGATAGCGAAGCTAGATATATAAATCTAGGTGTTAAAAATGCTTTAAATAGACTTCAAATACCGGATAAAAATTATGTTTGCATAGACCTTGGTGGTGCTAGTAGTGAGATAAGTGACTCAAATACTTTTAGGAGTTTTAAATTCGGTATTATTACATTTTTTGAAGAGTTTAAAACTATAAAAGATATGAACGAAAATGTATCAAGCGTTGTTAAGCAGGCTAAAGATTTTTTGTCATCATTTAAAAAAGATTTTATTGTTCTTACATCAGGCGTTGCTACTACTATGGCTGCTTTAAAGCTCGGGATTGATTATGATGATTATGATGCAAATTTGATAAATGGTTGTTCTTTGGATATACAAGATTTTACTGATTTAAAACAGATGTTGATTGAGCTTTGTGATGATAAGGCTGATATTGTTGTTGGGAAAAATAGAAAAATGCTTGTTGTTGCTGGTATGATTTTATTAAAAGAGCTTTTAAAAGATGAAAGTGCTAAGATTGTTACTATAGATGATGGTCTTAGAGAGGGAATTGTAGTTGCTTATTTTAAGCGTGAGTTTGATAAAATTTTAAAAACTAAAAGGGGTTAAAATGACAATACGAGAACAAATTTTAGATGATATTAAAGTAGCTATGAAAGAAAAAGATGAGTTTAAAAGAGATACTTTAAGAACTCTTAATGCTGCTTTAAAGCAAGTTGAAGTCGATAATAGAGTAGAACTTACAGATGATGTGGTGTTGCCTTTATTGCAAAAAGAGATTAAAAAAAGAAATGATGCTAAAGAGCTTTTTTTAAAGGGTGAGCGCGAAGATCTTGCACAAAAAGAGCAAAACGAGATGGATATCATAAGCAAATATCTTCCAGCTCAGCTTAGTGATGATGAGCTAAAAGACAAACTAAGAGAGATTATAACTGAAGTTGGTGCATGCAGTATAGCTAAGCTAGGTGATGTTATAAAGACAGCAAAAGAAAGACTTGGTGCAAGTGCTGATCCAAAAAGAATAAGTGATATGGCTAAAAAATTCCTAGCTTAATTTGAATTTTTATTTATTGAGCTAAATCAATGAATAAAATTTATTAAATAGTATAATACTCCTAAATTATTTAATATTTAGGAGTATATAATGAGTTTTTTTAATGATTGGCAAGAGTTTGCAGTAGATGGTGCAAGTGTTAGTTTTTATAAAAAAGATGATTTTATAGGTTTTGATTCAAGAAAATGCATGCCTCCTGAGCCTATGGTAAATGCCATGGTTGCTTTAAATCTAGTTAAAGACAAAAATACAAAAATCATAATGATAAATCACAAATTTCCAGTTGGGCTTATACCAAAGATTGAAGATAAATTTGATATAGAGCGTGAAGATTTGGAAAATGGTGAAGTTAAACTTATTTTTACATTAAAACAAAATGCTTCTTTGCCAAATTTTGAAACAAAACAAATTTGCCACGGATAAGACATGATACTAAATACATTTGCTCCACCGTTTAGATTGGTAGGCGGATATTTTTTGGTAGGGTTGTTTTATCTGCTAGTTAGCATTTTTTTGTTTTTTTATGCTGATTTTAATGCATTAACATCTTTAAATACAGCTGGTTTTTTTCATGTATTTTTTGTTGGATTTGTTTTAAGTATTATTATAGGTGCTTTATATCAGCTAACTTCAGTTATATTAGAGAGTGCATTTTTTAGCATAAAAGGGGCATATTTAAACTTATTTATATATGCTATCTCTCTTTTGTTTTTTTCTGCTGGTATGGTGTTTGCAAATGATAAGTTTTTGCATATTGGTTCAAAGATATTATTTACCTCTCTTTTGTTTTTCGCAATTACTTTTTTTCTTAGTTTTTTAAAGGGCAATAAAAGAAGTTTTGCTTCTTTTGCATTATTTATATCATCTTTGTTCTTGATAGTAGGACTTATTTTTGGTCTTTTCTTGGCTTTGATTTTTGCTGGTAAAGTAAGTTTGGATTTTGAGCTTATGCTTCGCTATCATATATATTTTGTTATTGGATTTATATTTTTTGTAATTATTGGAGCCGGAAGTGTTCTTTTGCCTATGTTTGCTTTGTCACATAAGGTTAATTTTTTGATTTCAAAGATATCTATTGCTACTTATATATTGTCTGGTTTTTTTATTTTTTGGAATATTAAAATTTCTTTGGTGATGATAATAGTTTCATTCTTACTTTTTGTTATTCAAGCTATTTTAATACTTAAAAATAGAGTAAGAAAGGCTTTTGATTATTGGAATTTAAATTTATTTTTATCATTTATAAGTTTGATTATTTTTTGTTTTGGATTTGATAAATTTGGAAATTCTTATAGTGTTTTTATAATAACTTATGGATTTTTATATCCTTTTATAGTTGCCCATTTTTATAAAATAGTTCCTTTTTTAGTTTGGTATCATTATGTTTCGCCATTTGTCGGAAAACAAAATGTTCCGCTTCTTGATGATATGGTTAAGAAAAATATGGCATATTCTGCTTTTAGGCTTAATCTGTTTGCTATATTTTTATCATTTTTTTGGTTAAAAATATCAATATTATTTTTGTTTTTTAGTATTTTTTTAGTTTGTGCTAACACATTACATATATTTAAATTTACAAAATTTGGAGTAAAAAATGAAAGATGAAATTTACAACGAGCTTTCAAAAATAGTTGACCCTGAGGTTGGTTTTGATATAGTATCTTTAGGTCTTATATATGATGTTTATTATGATGACGGTAAAGCAAAAGTTACAATGACTCTATCTACTAAGTCATGCCCTTTGCACGAACTTATACTCAATTGGGTAGAAGATGCTGTTATGAGAGTGGATGGAGTAAAAGAGTGTGATATAAATTTGGTTTGGGAACCACAGTGGAATATAACTATGGCTAGTGATGAAGTTAAAGCAAAGCTGGGTTAGAAATTTTAAAATAATTTGATATTTACATATAAGCTTAAAATAAAATAAGCTTATATGTAAAAAATATAATTATCTTAATTTATATTCCATTGGGATTTTTATAAGATAGTCTTTTTCGAGTATCGGAAATTCTTTTGAAGCTAATTTTATTGTTTTCATAGCAGCATCATCAAGTATATCTGTTCCTGAGCTATTAACTACTTTTATATTTTCAACAGCACCACTTTTTTTAAGTAAGAAACTAACTTCAACAATACCTTGCTTTCTCATTTTTCTTGCTTTCATGGGGTATTTTTGATTTTTCTTAATTGCTTTATGTATCTTTGAAAATCTTTCATCTCCTGCTGATGTTGCAAAGTTAAACTCTCCAACTACTGGTGCTGCGTTTGAACTTGTTGCTGCGGAAGAATTGCTATTATTTGTTGCTGAAGGTGCTGCTGTTGGCTGTGGCTCTGCTGTTTCTTCAATAACTTCTTCTTGCTTTTCAATTGGTTTTTGTATAGGCTTAGGAATAGGTTGTTTTTGAACCTTTTTTTTAACTATTTTTTTTGGTTTAGGCTTTTCAATAGGTTTAGGTTTTACTGGCTCTGGCTTAACTGGTTCAGGTTTTGGTGGAGCTGGCGGAGTTGGGGTTGGAGCAGGTGGTATTGGAGCCGGATTAAAAGTTCCTAAACTTATTTTTGTGATTTCTTCTTTGCCTGTGTGTTTTATCTCAGAATGAAAATGTATTAAAGCCGTAAATAAAACGGCATGAAATAGAGCGGATACACAAAATCCGCCTAGATTACATTTTTTACTCCTTGAGAGTTGTAATTGCAAAATTCTCATGATTTTTTTCTTTCAGTATATCTATTATTTTTACAAACATTTCAAACTTGCTTTCTTTGTCGCTTTTTAATTGAATCAAAGTTTTTTGATCTATTTCATTTAAACGTTCTTTTAATTCATCTTCTGCTATTTTTTCATCTTCTATAAAAAACTCATTGTCTTTATTTATAGTTACGGTTATTTTGTTATCTTCTTTATCTTGTGTAGCACTTTCACTACTTGGTAGATCTACTGGTATATTTCCTTGCGCTATAAAAGTAGAGATACTTAAAACAATAGCAAGTAAAACAAGCATAATATCAATTAGTGGGATTACATTTAATCCCTCTTTTTTTGGTAGCTTCACTGCATTGCCTTATATTTATTCATCATAACATCAACTTTTCTAATAAAACCATTGTAAATCATAAGTGTAGGTATCGCCACCACAAGACCAAATGCTGTTGCTTTTAATGCCAAAGATAAGCCAACCATTATGCTTTTTGTGTCTATGCCACCGCTCATACCCATGTCATAAAATGTTATCATGATACCAGCTACAGTTCCTAAAAGACCTATGTAAGGTGCATTTGAATATATTATATAAAGAGTTGTTAGGTGATTTGTTAAACTTTCTTCTAATTCATCTTTGCTTTTATAATTTTCAAAATTAATGTTTTTATAAAATAAAAGTCTTTCTATTGTAAACCATACTACTAAAAAGCTCATAAAACCTAGTATAGCAATAATAAAATAATCTATATTTTCTTTCAAAAACTCCATAAATTCCTCCAAGTCATTTTTTGCGTATTATATCAATTACGATATTTATTGTCAATATAAAATACATAACTAATATTTATAGTTTATGCTCATCATAGCGGTTCTTCCTCTTGCAAAGTTGTTGTTTGCAAATTGATAACCACTTGCTGAACCAAGTTCAAAAATAAATTGATTAGCTGAATCGTTATTTGAATCAAGTGGACTTATGTATTTTGTGTCAAACATGTTTTGAATTTCAAATTTAATAGTTAAATTATTATTTGGTTGATATATGCTATAAAAATCAAATACCCATGGTTGTTTTTTTAGCTCATATTCTTTTTTAGAGTAACCACATACATATGTTATATTATCCCCTTCTTTAACTATATTTCCATTACAATCAACTCTTTGTAGATTACCTGAAGTAATTCTACTTTTGCCATAATATTTTCCTATGCCTCCTACTGTAAATTTCTCATTAAATAGTCTTGCTCCTAAATCAATAGTAGCATAATCATCAGGAAGTATTGTTACCTTTGTAAGTCCATAACCTTGTGCGTCTGTTTCATCTTCGCTTTTAAGGTCATCAACTCTAGGGCTTGAATCTGTAAAGTTAAATGGTTGGTTTGTTTTTTGGCGAGAGTATGATATATTTGCATAAAATATACCAGAATCATACGAGGCTTCTATTTCAAAACCTTTTATACTAACATCTGTTTTTGAATTAAAATGTTTTATATATAAAGGTCTGCCAGATGTTCTTTCATTTCCTCTTATATTGTATATATAATCTTTAATTTTTGTTTTGTATTTAACAAATTTAAATCCAAATTCGTCATTATCTGTAAAGATACCATCTTTAAAAGAGTTAAAGCCTAGTTGTGTATTTATGGCTGTTTCTGGTCTTAGGTTTGAATTGACTCCGTATTGGCCATAGTCTGAAAAAAACATCTCTTTTATATTTGGTGCTCTATGTGTTTTTGAATAATTCACAAAAGGACTAAATAAGTCATGTAGATAAACAGAAGTACCAAAAGAGTAATTAATATAATTATGGTTTCCATGATCAATTTCTCTTGGATTGTCATATTTTGCTGCGGCTTTTATATTCTCTCCATCTGTTTTTTGTATTAATGAGTCTATTTGCATTATATTCTTATAACATTCAGATAAATTATTCTTATCGCAAATTCCATAATCTATCTCATAGTCATAATATTCGTTTTTGGCCCATCTTTCGGCTTCTTCTATCTGATATTTTCTGTATTTTCTGTCATCATTTGTTATTTCGCCTTTCATCAATCTCTCATATGTTTTAACCCCTTCTTTATACTGGTCTTGATAAAAATCAAATAATTCATTGACTATTGCCTTTTTTTCTGGATCATCTGAGGTAAAAATATCATTACCAAATTTATTTCTTACAAAATTTACTAATGGTCTAAACATATGTAAGTTATAATTCTGAAATCTCTCTCCCCAAAAACTATTTTTAGCATAATTAATATTTGTTGTAAAAGTAAAAATTCCATAATTTATCTCATTGTCTATATATACGGTGTTAAACTTTTGACCACCTTCTGGATAAAGAGTGTTTGCTTCATAGCCAAGTTTCATTCTAGCGAAACCTTGAGCATCTTTAAAATTATCTTCTAAAAAATTTAATTCTTTTGGATGTCTGCTTTTTTCATATCTATTTTTTAAAAGATTAAAACCTATTCTTGTCTTTATGTTGCCATCATTTCCAAAATCATTATCAAATGTATTACTTATATCAAAGGTGGTTGATGTGTTTTTTGCTTGTATATTTTTTAAAAGTTCAACGCCTGCAAATGTTGAACCTGCTTTATACTGTTGTTTGCCTATGCTTTTTGCAACAATTAAATTTAAATCTAAATTTTTATATTCTGGTGATTTTAGATTATAATCTAATTGATAATTATTGCTTGTTACTTTTCTACCGGTAAGGGCTGTTTTGTAATCCCTATAAGACAAAACCAATTTATTTATATTATCTTTGTATTCTACTTTTGCTATATTGCTTTTTGTTTTTTGAGCAAGTGATGAAGGATCATATGAAGGATTGCCACTAAAATAAGTTCTTTCTCCTGTTTGAGGGTTTACCCACAACAAATCTCCATTTCCGTTATCGCCTCTCATCTGTTTTCCATTACTGTCTAATGCTGGTTGAAACTTAACACCGGTTACTCTGTTTCCACCGCCAACTTCAAAATCTTGAGAAATTTTATTTTGACTATATCCATACAGTACACCAAAATAACCATCGTTTATTTCTTCTTTAAAGGCTATTATATTTGAATATTTTGGACCAGTGGAGTTATTGCCAAATAATGTACTTGTTAAAAAACCAAATTTATTACCATCTCTTACTATATCATTTATGCTTATTGTTCTGAGATTTGCCGAACCCATTAGTGAATTTGCTCCACCTTTCCCGCTAAAACTACCTTTTTCTACATCAACACCTCTTAAAAATGAAGAGTCTATCATGGCTCCAAATGTTGAAGTTCCACCATTTCTTGAGCTATTATCGGCTGATGTTGAATAAAAAGTTTGAGTAACACCATCTATCATTGTATTTACTCTTCCAAGACCACTCATTCCACGTATATTTATATTTACGGTTCCTTGTGTATTGTCAATATTTGTAAAAGCGCCGGCTATTGATCTTACAATATTGTCAAAACTTTGTGTTGTACCCTCTTTAAATTCTCTCGTGCTTACTGCTTTAGATTCAAGATAAACTTCATTTTTTTCAACTGCCTCTACTTTGTCAAGTTCTATATTATCTAAAGCATTTACTGTTACAATAGACATTAGTGAGATAAATACAGATTTTGATTTATTTTTTACCATTAAATTCCTTTGATTTGTTAATTTTAATATATTTGCAACTAAGTTGCAATTCTACATTTAATCTTTTTAAATAACGATAAAAAATATTAATAAATATCAAATTTTCGTATTTATTAATATTTGTTTAGATATTATCGCTATAAATTTAACTCAAGGAGTGCTGTTGTTTTCATCTTTTTTTTATAGTAAAAAATGGACTATGTGGGCTTATGGAGGTTCTGTATTTATAATATTATTACTTATATTTCAAACTTATCAATTTTTAAATAAATGATTGGTATAAAAAATTTTATGACATTATGCAAAACGTAAAAGACCATACTAATGACACTTATTGCTTTTACTCCTATTTGGTGGGAACTTAGTAAAAAAGTTGAGCTTTATTATATGCAAGATATACCTAGTTTTTTAATCTGGATAGCCTTATTTGTGAGTATTGGCGGGCTTATGTTATCTTGGTTAGTCGGTATTAAATCACCAAATTTGGAATATAATAATCAAAAAGTAGAGCTGCTTTTAGAAAAGAGCTTGTTTATGCAGAAGAAGATAAGATCAATTATGCCGATACAAAGACTATAACCGAGCTTTTTATTGGCTTGAAATTTAATTATTCAAGACTGTTTTTACATTATGGTTATTTTAATATTTGGCTTTATTCTTTTTCTCAAATTTTAGTTATTGTTCCGTATATTATCATGGGTGAGGAGCTTTTTACTGGGCTTATAACGCTTGGCGTCTTGGTTTATGTAAGTATTGCATTTTCACAAGTTCGTTCAAGTTTCAGTATTTTTATAGATAATTAGAAAACTATAACCGAGCCTAGATATATTCACAAGCGTTTAAAAGAATTTGAAATTAGTATATAGTATAAGAAAAAATAAATTTATTCCACCTTTTTTGGTGGAATAAAAACTATTTTTTAAATATGTTTGCCATTTTGATGAATTGATCAGCTTTTTCGTATTCTGGTTTTGTCAAAACACTAACTACAAAATATATTATGGCTGAGCTACTTACTCCGATTATGACTTGTGCTGTTGAGTTTGGCTCCCAAAATGCTGGCATAGACGGCTCAAAACTTCTAGCAAGATTATAAAGACAATAAACAAGCCCAAATCCCATAGAAGCTATAGCTGCTTTTGAGTTGCCTCTTCTATATATAAAACCAAAAACCAAAGGTATAAAAACACCAGTTGTTATGATATCAGAGGCTATCCAAGAAATCTCTAAAACAGATTTAATCCTTAAAGAAATAACAAGTGCTACAATAGTAACTATAAACGTTGCTATACGAGAAAATGCTAGTTTTTCTTTTTCGCTTTTATCTTTTTTGGCTAAATCCATAGTAAGAGTCATTGCACCCGTGTTTATAAGCGAGTCCATGGTAGACATAATGGCTGCTGAAATACCAACAAAAACAATAGCCCCAAGAATAGGCGACATATATTCTGTAACTATGGCTGTTACTACGCCACCTTCTGGCAGTTTATCAAAAAGAACTATCCCAGCCATGCCTGTAAAAACTACTATTAAATAAAGTGGAATATAAGCAAAAAAGCTCATAACTGTCATTTTATAAGCATCTTTGTCGCTTTTGGTTGCTGAAATTCTTTGCCAAACATTTGCCTGTATCATCCAAGCACAACCAAAGGTTATAACATACATCATATATTTTGATGCTCCATCACTTATGCTCATATAATTATCTTTACCTAGGCTTTTTGCTGTATTTGCTATATCTAAAAAGCCACCAGTATTGCTTATAGCTACCACAAATACCGCTATAGCTGAAACACTAAGCAAAACAAATTGTATGATGTCTGTCAAAACAACACCACGAAACCCACCAAATGTTGAATACATTAAAACTATAACAGTGCCTATTATCACGGCTGTTTCGTATTGTATTCCTAGATATGTACCGAAAAAATTTCCTATGCCTACCATCTGAGATGCCGCTGTAAAAGTCATAAAAATAAGTATCATAACTGAAAGAAATTTAGATGTGCTTTTTGAGTATCTAGCTTCCATCATCTCACCTTGTGTTAGATATTCAACCCTTCTTATAGCCTTTGAGCCAACTATCATTAAAAAAGTAGATATAAGCACAGGAACACCATAATACCAAAATGCACCAAGTCCATCTGAGTAGGCAAGGTCTGCTGTAGATAGCGCCGAACCAGCACCCCACCAAGATGCTATAAAGGTTATAGACAAAGCCCAAAATGGTAAAGATCTGCCTGCAAAAAAATAATCAATCGTGCTACTGTTTTTCTTTTCTTTTGCTACTATAAAAAGCAACACGGCAAAATAAATAATCAAACCAGCTAACGATATGGTCTGTAAGGTACTCAATAAAACTCCTTCAAATTGGTATTTATAAAAAATACTAAAATTGTTTGTTTTTTAATAAGATAAAAAATTGAACGTAAGATTATATGTTTTATTTAACAATTATTGTTAAATAAGTTAAAATTAGCCCTACAAGTTAGGACTAATTTATGGAATTTTATTAAGCTATAAAGCCACTTGCTATAACTTGATCGCCTTTATACATAACACAAAGCTGTCCTTGCGCCACACCATAAGCATCTTCATTTAAATTTAATACAGCAGTATTATTTGTTGTGTCTATTTTTGCTTTTGCTTTGATTTTAGGGCTTCTGTATCTTATTTTTACATCACACTCAAACTCTAAATCATCTATAAACATATTTACATTTTCAAGCAACACTTTGTTTTCTTTTAGATCATCTTTTGAGCCAACAACTATCTCGTTTTTGTCTGCATTGATTTTAAGTACAAAATGTGGTTCATGTGCACCGTGTATTTCAAAACCACGTCTTTTCCCAATAGTGTAATGCATATATCCTTGATGTGTGCCTATCTCTTTGCCACTTTTATCAACAACTTTTCCAGGTAAGCTTGTGTTATAATGTTTTTGCAATACTTCTATGTATGTCTTATCAACAAAGCATATCTCGCTACTTTCAGCTTGTTCTCCAAATTCTTTAAGTACATCAACACTTTTTGCAAGTTCTTTTATATCTTTTTTAAATTTATCCCCAAGTGGAAAAATAACATCTTTTAAAATCTCTCGTGGAACTTGAGCTAAGAAATAACTTTGATCTTTTGTGTCATCTTTTGCTGATGTTATTAGCCCATCAATTATTTGTATATAGTGTCCTGTAGCTAGTTTTTCGCAACCGTTTTCCTTTGCAAAATCAAGCAAAACACCAAGCTTTATAAATTTATTACATAATGCACAAGGGTTTGGTGTTTTTCCATTTTTGTATAGATTTATAAATGGATCATAGACATATTTATTAAACTCATTTTGCAAATCCAAAATATGAACTTTTATGCCAAGATATTCACCAACTTTTTTAACTTTTCTTATATTTTCTTCGTGATATCCTGGTTTAGAATGAAGTTTCATATAACAACCTTGTACTTCATGCCCTTGTTCTTTTAAAAATTTAGCGGTCATAGTGCTATCTACACCGCCACTCATCGCAACCATTATTTTCATGTGAACCTTTTTTATTTAAAATTTTGAAACTTGGATTATATTTTATTTTTTTAAATATTTAAAATTTTGTTTTTAATAAAGTCTAAATCATCGGTTATTTTGTATAGTTCCAAGCTGTTTGTGTCTATTGCATTTTCGTTTAGTAATGTAGTTTTTATAAAATCATCAAGTTTTTTCCAAAACTCAACACCATATAAGAAAATTTTCGCCTTTTTGAGTTTTGTTTGTGATAAAACCAAGACCTCAAATAGTTCATCAAGAGTCCCAAATCCTCCTGGAAATACAACAAAAGCTTTTGAATGCTCGATAAGTGCAAATTTTCTAGGCAAGAAGTTTGAAAATATAAAACTATAGCTAGTAAAGTTATTTATTTGTTGTTCAAAAGGCAGTTTTATGTTAAATCCTATGCTTTGTGATTTTTTACTTTTGTATGCACCTTCGTTTGCTGCCCCCATTATTCCATCGCCACCACCAGTGATTATGTTTATACCATTTTCACTTAACATAAAAGCTAATTCTTTTGCTTTTATGCAGTATTTATTATCAGGTTTAAATCTTGCTGAGCCAAAAAAGGTTACATTACTTTCAGATATTGTTAGATTATCTTTATAACTTGTAAATTCATTTATAAATTTCATTTTAATTGTTCAAGCCTTTCTTTTTTTGAGCCTATTTGTGTGATTTGTATGCCAAAGTTTCCATCAACAATAACAACTTCTCCATATGCTATCACTTTATCGCCTATTAAAATTTCAAGAGGATCATTTGCAAGTTGATTTAGTTCTATTACGGATCCTATATCCATCGACAAAACATCTTTTAAAAGCATTCTTTTAGAGCCTATTCTTACCCTTATAGGTAGTCTTACGTCCATTATAAGACCTATGTTTCTCATCTCTTCTGTTGTTAAATTTCCTGAATTATTTGTTGTATTTTGCTTTTGTTGTTTACTTTCTTCTTTTTTTTGGCTCGGATCTATTGCTTGATTAAATGCGTCATCTCCAATAAATCCTATATATTCATCTAAATCTTCTATTTTTATATTAAAAAGATATAATTTTTCAAAGTCACTTAGATCTAAATTTTCATCTTCTTTTAAAAAATTTACCCCAAGGACTTCAAAGCTTAGTTTTGGTAGATTTTTTTGAGCACCTAGTGATGTATTAAATGCACCTATAAGATTTGAAAATATCTCTTTTGCTGCATCTAGGTCATCTTCACTTAAATTTTCATTTTTAGTTATCTCTTCTTCGCCCATCATCCATTCGCCAATAGCACTTATGAGTACAGGTGTGCAAACGAGCATCCCTTTTGCATTGCATTCGCCTTTTATGGCTATGTTTGAAGTTACAAGAGGTGTTTTGATGCCATTTTGTGTTTTGGCATCAAAGTCATTTCTTTCCCCAATCTCTGGAGTTTTGCCTGTAAGCCCTTCAATTGTGGCTTTTATTTCATTTGAAAATATATTAAAAAATTCATTCATCATTGTGTTTTTCTTCCTCTTGTCTTTGTTTCTCTTCTTGCTCGTATGCTAAAAGTTTTGCTTTTCTTTCCTCTTCATATTTTTCTAGTATATTTTTTATTTCATCTTTATCTGATCTTATTAACTGTTCTATTTTTATAGATTTTCTAAACCTATAAAGCCCAACTTCTGCTAAAAATACCTCTTTTTTATCAATAGCAACTATAGCTTTATCGTCAGCACCTCTATCAAGTCTTAATATATCTCCTTCTTTTAAATCAAGAAATTCATTTACACTAATTACTGTTTTTCCTAGTATGGCTTCATATAAAATTTCAGCTCTTCCTATCAATGTTTTTAGTTCTTTATTTCTGCTTTTTTTAGCACTTGTTTCACCAAGCATTATATCTCTATTTGCTAAGCGAGATAATATAGGCTCAAGATATATTACAGGATAGCATATATTTATCATACCACTCGAGTTTCCTACTATTATCTCCATTACCACCATTATTACAATTTCATTTTGAGATACTATTTGAACAACATTTGGACTACTTTCCTTGGCCTCAACATTTGGATACATATCAGTTATCATAGACCAGCTCTCTTTTAGCCTTTGCATTATCATTCTTAGTATAGCATCAAGTAAGTTTATCTCTATTTCGGTTAGTTCTCTGTTAGTTTCAAAACTTTCGCCATTTCCACCAAGTAATCTATCTATCATAGGAAATGCAATGCTTGGGTTTATCTCTAGTATACAATTTCCATCAAGTGGTTTTATTGAAAACACGTTAAAGCTTGTAGGGCTTGGAAGACTCATTAAAAACTCGCCATAAGTCATCTGATCTACACTGTGAAGTCTTATTTCGACTATGCTTCTCATAACGCTAGAAATTTGAGAAGCTAGGTTTCTGGCTAGTTTATCGTGTATCCCCTTTATTGCACGAAGTTGTTCTTTTGATACACGATTTGGACGCTTAAAGTCATATATAATGATCTGTTTTTGTTCACTGTTGTCACTAGAGTGCTCTATTTCATGTGGCTCTGTGTCTCCATCAACAACTTCAAGTAGTGCATCTATCTCTTCTTGACTTAAAATATCAGCCATTAACCCTCCAAATGTTCTCTTATTTTAGTTAAGAGTCTTTTGTGAATTTGAGAAATTCTACCTTCACTTATTTCTAAAATTTCACTTATTTCTTTTAAACTTAGCTCTTCATAATAATAAAGTTGTATTATAAGTTGTTCTCTTTGTGTAAAGTTATTTAAAACATTTTCAATTTTTTGAATCAAGTCATCTCTTGAGACAGTTTCTTCTGTGTTTTCACTACTTAAAGCACCTATTTGCTCATCTAGCGATAAAACAGAACTTACCATATTTGCATTTCTTGCATCTTTTATCTTTTCTATATCTTCATTTAAGACTTTAGCTAGATACTCATCATCAGGCTCTTCTTCAAATTTATTAAAATACTCATCTACGGCTTTATTTATTTGACGGATGAGTTTTCTGTTTGATCTACTTACTATATCAAGACTTCTTAGATAATCAAGCATGGAGCCATAAACTCTTTTTCTTGCGTATCCCCAAAAAGAATCATTTTGTGTTTTATCATATTTCCTGCTGAGTTTTATCATCTCTTCCACGCCTATGCTTATAAGTTCACTTACTTCTATATTAGCTGGAAGTCTCTCTTTTAAGCGAAATGCCATTGTTTTTAATGCAGGCATGTATGATAAAACAATCTCATCTTGTTCTTTTTTTATAGCATTTTGATAAGGGTTAGGCTGCTTTTGCTTTTGATCTTGCATTTGTTTTACCTGTTGTTTTTTGCTTTGGCTCAGGCTCTTGCATGACAATTAGATGTTCTATTCGCTTTTCTCTTATCGCTAATTCACTAAGTAAATAATCAGCAACTTCCTCATGTTTTTCTTTATCAAAAAATTTCTTTATTGTTGTTTTTATGTCAACATAATTCATAATTATTATGTGTATAATAAGATAGTAAAAAAAAGTGATTAAGACGGTGTATACAAGCATATCAATAGCCTCTTGTGCTTTTATAAAAGACCATATTATTCCAGTAAAAAAACCACAAACAGTAAAAAATGCTATATAATTTTCCGCTCTCACTATAATTCCTTAAAATTGCTCTATCAATCGTTTGAAAAATCCACTAAAACTGTGGTTTTCATTTACAAGCACTTTTCGTTCCAGTTTATATAAAATTTTTGACACAATATCTTTTAGCTCAGATGTTGAATTACTATATGGGGCATCATCGCTGAATAGTGTCCTTTGTTTTATACTTTTTGATATTATTTTATCAGCATTTAAATGACCTATAAATTCAAGATCTAATTCATTTTTTATATTTGCTACAGCTACTTTTTTGATATTTTCAAATATCTTTGTAGCTTCGTTTTCATTTTTTACCATATTTAAAAGAAGTAAAGGGTTGCTTTTAAATTTTGATAAAATTTTTATAACTGCATATGCATCAGTTATCGCTGCTGGGTCTGGTATAGTTACAACAACAACCTCATCAGCGGCTTCTAAAAAGAGCTGAGTGCTTCCACCTATGCCAGCACCTGTGTCTATTATCATAAAATCAAGCTCATCAAGCTCATTTGCCTCAGTTAAAAATCTCTCATATAAAAATTGATTATTAAACTTTAATATCTCATCTCCGCTTTCGCCAGGTATTAGTATTAAATTTTTTTTAACTTCTATTAGTATCTCTTTTAAGGAGCATTCGCCTTTTAATACGTTTAATAAATTTTTACCCATTTTTACATTTAAGATAACATCTAAATTAGCAAGTCCTATATCAGCATCTAAAAGTGCGACCTTGTATCCATTTGTAGCTAAAACATTTGCTATATTGGCACTAATAGTGCTTTTGCCAACACCGCCTTTGCCACTTGTTATGGCTATAAAATGTGTTCTTTTTTGTGTTTGATTTGTAGCATTTGAAACTAGGTTTTTTAACTTATGTGCTTGATTTATCATAAAACATCCTTTTTAAAACCTTCTAAGACACAAGAAACCAAAAAATCACTTTTTGCTTCTATCAAATCATCGGGAACCTCTTGTCCAACACAAAAATAGCTAACAGGCGTATTTGTCTCATATATCAAAGAAAATACATTTCCAAACACTCTTGTTTCATCAAACTTTGTTATGATTAGCGTGTCTATATCCAAAAAAGAAAAACCATTATAAATTTCTATCAAATCATCTACTTTTGACCCAGCACTAAGAACCAAGCTTACATCTATTTGTGCTTCACTTGCTCTTAAAAACTTATCAAGCTTATCTAGTTTTTCTTTGTCATATTGTGAGTTTCCGGTTGTGTCAATAAGTATAATATCACAATGA
Source organism: Campylobacter pinnipediorum subsp. pinnipediorum (assembly GCF_002021925.1). Classification (NCBI taxonomy): domain Bacteria; kingdom Pseudomonadati; phylum Campylobacterota; class Epsilonproteobacteria; order Campylobacterales; family Campylobacteraceae; genus Campylobacter; species Campylobacter pinnipediorum. The sequence goes on along the minus strand of NZ_CP012546.1, from coordinate 1,212,532 downwards.
TTTAGTCTTCTTATAGCATCTTTAAAATCATCTATTTCAATAACATCAAGAATTGGAAGTTTCATCATTTTTGCATATTGAAACAGCTGTTCGACAGCTCCTATTCTATATGTATCAAGTGTTATTATGCCTGTTGTGTATCTTTTTTCACTACTATATGCAAATCTTGCAGCAAGTTTTGCTAGTGTGGTTGTCTTGCCGACTCCTGTTGGTCCAACTAGCATCATAATTTTTTGTTTTGAATGCTTTTTTTCTTTTCTACAAGGAAGCATATTTCTAAGTAAAGAGTAAAAATATCTTTTTACAGCTGTTGGGTTTGCTTTCATGCTTGTTGGCATATTAGTTAAGGTTGTGTGCATTATAGCCTCTAAATGCTCTTCTTTCATGCCACTACTTTTTGCTGCTTTGTATATAGTTGCAAACTCGGGCGGAATTGCTAGATGATTTCTACTAACTGCTCTTTCATCCCAAAACATATCAGTTATGAGATTTACCTTTTCGCTTAAAATATTTACTTGTTTTGCCACTTCATCCATTTTTTTATTTGTCTGGCTTTGTTCTTTTTGGATGGGTTCAATGGCTGGAATATTTGCTATTTCACTTATCTCTTTTGCCATGTTTGATATGCTAAGCATTACATCTTCGCTATTTAATTTATTTTGTTTTGCTGACTCTTTTGTTGCTTCTGTTATGCTAAATTTTGGCTTTACTGGTTCTTGTTTTTGGTTGAATTTAGAATATGCATTTTCATAATTTAATACTACAGGATTTGGTTTTTGCTTTATTTCATCGGTTTCTTCAACACTTACAACAACTTCAAATATTGGCTTTTTGTTGATAGTTTTAGGCTGTATTTGTTTGGTTGTAACATGAATAGCATTATCACCATAAAGTTCTCTTGCCTTTTTTAATGCCTCTATACTACTTTCTGCTGTAACCGAATACATTTTGGTTGCCATTAAAGTCCCTTTTTTTAAGCTTTCATAAGTCCAAGCGGAATTATAACACTAAGTCTTTGATTTGCTCCGATATGTGGTATTGTTAGTTTTGAGGTTTTTCTTACCTTATTACTAAAATATAATATATCCAAATCAATTGTTCTTGGTGCATTTTTAAAACTTCTTGTCCGCCTAAAAATTTTCTCATAATTTTGCATTATTTTTAATAAATTATATGGACTTACACTAGTTTGTAAATTTATAACAGCATTACTAAAATCATCTTGATATATATATCCAAATGCTTTATTTATAAGTATTGGAGATGTTTCAACTATGTGAAATCTTTTATCATTTTTTAATGCTCTTATAAATCTATCAAATATTTTTTTTGTATTTCCTATGTTTCCACCAACTCCTATTAATGTATTAAATTTAAAATTATTTTTAAATCCAAAATATTTTGGAAAAAAAGATGAGCTTGTGATAGACCTTGCTCCATCTGCTATCATAAAATCAAAGCCCCATCTTTGGTTACTAAAACCACATCTTCTATCCTAACACCAAATTCGTTTTGTATGTAAATTCCAGGTTCTACACTAAAAATCATACCTTCTTGAATGATAGTTTCGCTTCTTTTATTTATGTTTGGAAACTCATGTATATCTATCCCAACTCCGTGTCCGGTTGAGTGAAAAAACTCTTTTTCATAACCAGCTTTTGCTATGAAATTTCTAGCTGCTAAGTCTATCTCTTTTGCTTTTATGCTCGGTTTTATGATGTTTATAGCTTTGATTTGAGCTTGTTTTACTATCTCATATACATCTTGTTGTTTTTGATTTTTAAATTTTTGCTCTTTTGAAAAGTTAAAATTCTCATCAAAACAAGCCGTTCTTGTTCTGTCAGAACAGTATTTTTTGTATCTAACACCTGCATCAACTAAGAGCAAATCCCCATATTGTAGCTTTTTTTTGCTTGGCAGGGCGTGTGCTTTTGCTGCATTTTCGTTTATTGCGACTATTGGTTCAAAACTTAGACCTAGTGTATTTTTTTGGCGAAAAATCGAATTTGCATTAAAAAATAGCTCTTCTTCGCTCATATTTTCGCCATTTTTCCTAATAAAATCAGCAAATTCATCAAAACATTTTTCTCCAAATTTTGCTGCTTGTTGCAAGATTTGGATCTCTTCTTGGCTTTTAATAATTCTTTTTAACTTTGAAAAATTTGGTTTTTGTATAAAATGAATCCCAAGAGATGAAGAGAGTTTATTAAAATCAGCATAGCTAAAATCAAATGGATCAAAAACTAGATTTTTTGGTTTAAGTTTTCTTAATAAAAATCTAGCTTCTTTGATAACACTTGTTTGTGTGCATATGACATTAACATCTGATTTTGCAAACTCTTGTGCTTCTATAGCATATCTTGCATCAGCGATAAAAAATTTATACCCATCTATACAGATAAAAATTTCATTATCACAGCTGTATCCACATTCAAAAAATACAGCATTTTCATCTCTTAGGATATAATTTTTCATTGATTTTGATTTGCTGCTTCTAATGCTTTGATTTGATCAAAAATTTGTAACATTCCTATCATAGCTAAATGATATCCTACAGGTCCAAAACCAGCAATATGACCAGCACATACAGGTGCTATCAAGCTTTTTTCTCTAAACTCTTCTCTTCTATATATGTTGCTTATATGAACTTCTATGGTTGGTAATCCAACGGCACTTATAGCATCTCTTATTGCTATTGAAGTATGAGAATATGCAGCCGGGTTTATTATGATTCCATCAACCTCACCTAAGCACTCTTGTATTTTATCTACCAATTCACCTTCAAAATTGCTTTGGAAAAACTCAATATCAGCTCCATATTGTTCTGCAACTACTTTCATCTGAGAATGGATATCTTCCATCTTCATACTTCCGTACATACCTAGGTCTCTAACACCTAGCATATTGATATTTGGTCCTTGAATAACCATTATTTTAAATTTCTTATCCACGTTTATAACCTTTCATTGATAAAATGTAACTAGATTATACATTTTTATTTCTAAATTTTTGCTACAATACTCAACTTTTAGGGGTAAAATATGAAGATATTAAAAGCAAAGTACTTAATAGATGAAAATTTAAATTTTTTAAAAGACCATGCTATTGTTTTTCAAAAGCATATTATAGATATGGGCGATGCTGATACAATTATAAAAAAATATAATAATGCCGAAGTGATTGATATGAAAAACTCTATCATAGCTCCAGCTTTTGTAAATACACATGTTCATTTGGAATTTAGTGCAAATAAAAGTAGTTTGGTTTATGGTGATTTTATTGTATGGCTTGGTTCTATTGTTAAAAACTCAGCTTTTTTGGTGAAAAAAGGAACGCCAAAAGTAATTGAAAAAGCTATAAAATCAATGCTAAAAAGTGGAATAGCAAGTGTTGGTGCGATATCAAGTTTTGGTAACGATATTAAGTCTTTGGCAAACTCACCTTTAAATGTAGTTATGTTTAATGAAATTTTGGGTTCAAATGAGCTTTATTGTGAACAAAGTTTTGATTTATTTTTAAAGCGTTTTAACGAAAGCGTAAAGTATAAAAGCGAGAGATTTATACCGGCAATGGCTATACATTCGCCTTATTCAGTTCATCCTAAGCTTTTACAAAAATCATTAGAGTTTGCAAAAAAAGAAAAGCTAGTTTTATCTACTCATTTTTTAGAGAGCAAATACGAAAAACAGTGGCTTGAAGAGGGTAAGGGAAATTTTGAAAATCATCTCAAAAAATTTGTTGATAATCCAAAGCCTATGTATAATCCTGATGAATTTTTTGCAAATTTCAAAGGATTAAAGACTCTTTTTACACATTGTGTTTATGCTTCAAATTTAAAAGATTTTGATAAGAATCATAGTATAACGCATTGTCCTCGTTCAAATAGACTTCTTGGAGATAAGAGGCTTGATTTAAAAGGTGTATTTGAGTCTGATATATCTTTAAATATAGGAACAGATGGTCTTAGTTCTAATTTGAGTTTAAATATGTTTGATGAGATTAGGGCAGCTATTTTTACCCATTGTGATTTTAGTTTAAATGAGCTTTGCAAGAAGTTATTTAAAGCTGCTACTATTGGAGGTGCTAATGCTTTAGTTTTAAATAATGGAGTGCTTAAAAAAGGGTATAATTCTGATATTATGGTTTTAACAGCACCACAATGCGATAAAAGCTCACTTTTAACACAGATGCTTTTGCATACAAAAAATGTAAAAAAACTTTATATAGGAGGAGATGAATGCAATTTTTAAAAAATATTTTTTTATCAATAATTGCTATTTTTAGGTTTATAAATAACTATTTTAAGGCTTTGATTTTTTTATTAATCTTGTTTTTGGTTTTTTCGCCAGAAGCTGATGTAAAAAGTCCAAATTTGGCACAAGTTGATATAAGAGGTGCTATTTTTAATGCTGATGAGGTCATTAAAAAGCTTGAAGATATAAGAAATGATAAAAACATAAGAGGTGTTTTGCTTTATATAGATAGCCCGGGTGGTTCTTTAAGCCCTAGTGTTGAGATAGCTATGGAGGTTAAAAAACTAAAACTTGAAAAGAAAGTTGTCTCTTATGCGGCTGGAAGCATGACAAGTGGTAGTTATTATGCTGGTGTTAATGCTGATAAAATAATAGCCAATCCAGGCTCTTTTATAGGCTCGATAGGTGTTATAATGCAAGCTCCAAATATATCAGAACTTGCTAGTAAAATAGGCATAAAAGAGCAGGTTGTGAAGGCTGGTGAGTTTAAAGAGGCTGGAACATTTACTAGAGAGTGGAATGATGTTGAAAGACAAAGTATTCAAGAGTTGGTTGATAAATCATATGAGCTTTTTACTACCGATGTTTCTTTGGCTAGAAAGTTGAAATTAGAAAATATAAATGAATGGGCTAATGCAAGGGTATTTTTAGCAGGTGATGCTATAAAATTTGGCCTTATAGATGAGCTTGGTGGCTATTTTGATGCTAAAAAAGAGCTTGAAAATATATCAAATGTTGATATGCCAATTTGGCAAGAGACACCAAAAATAGAAAAAATAATACAAAAAATAACATCTGATGGCGTTAATTCTTTTATAAGTCTAATTTTTTCACCAAAGATAAAATAATAAATTTTGTCCTAATAAATTTAGGACAAAATTTATTAAGCTGACACATTTAAGACATCGGCACCAAGCACAGCTAGTTTTTTATCAATCTCTTGTATTGATTTTTCAATTGTTTTTTGTGAAATTTCAGGAAGTTTTGAACCCCATAATTTTTCAGCTTCTTTAAAACCCCTTAACATTCCTTCTTTTCCAGCTCTTAATTTTTCTACATCATCGCCAGCACCATTTATTATAAAATTTGTTATTCTTTCTGATGTTTGTGATATTCCAAAAAAACCATTTTCGCCTACAAGTTCATCTGCTTCTTCTTTTGATAATTCTGTTATATTTTTGCCGTTATAGCCAATTTTATCTAGATCCATATCTTTTAAAATTTCAGCTAAATTATCTGGTATATTTATATTTGATATACCAAAAATAGATGATTGTGCATTTATGTTTGATGAACTTGTTTGCTCTATTTGTTGAGAGTATTGTAAAAAATATGAATTTGAAATTTGTTTTGCATTCATTGTTGTATCTAAATTTTCAAATTTATTTTCATTTTGCTTGGTTTTATTTATATTTTGCTGATTAATGTTTGAAAAAGACGAGTTAATTTGCATATATAATCCTTTATTGCTTAATTTATATATATATATCGGCAAAAAAGATTATTTTTTTAATTTATCAAGCCGAGAATTTTATCTCAGCTTGATAATTTGGGTTAGATTAAAATTGGCGCAATAATAAATCCAAGCATAACAGATATAGTTACCATTATAGTGCCAGGAATAAAAAATGAGTGGTTTATTATAAATTTACCAACTTTTGTTGTTCCTGTGTCGTCCATTGCAATGGCTCCAAGTGTTGTTGGATATGTAGGAAGAACAAATAGACCAGAAACAGCAGCAAATGACGCTACTAAAATCCAAATTTGTCCGGAGTTTTCAGGAGTAGTCATTCCCATTGCAAGTGCAACAGCTGGCATCATTATCTTTGTTGTTGCTGCTTGTGAATAAAGAAGACAACTTACAAAATAAAGAGCAATTGCTAATATATAAGGATATTTTGTTACTACCTCAGATGCTATTTCTTTTATTGAATCTATGTGTCCAGCAACAAATGTGCTTCCAAGCCAAGCTATACCAAGAACACATATACACGCATTCATACCGCTTTGAAATGTGCTAGTTGATAAAAGTTTGCTTGTATCAACTTTACAAAGTATTACTATAAATGCACCTATTGTTAGCATAAAGCTCATTATTGCGCCATCTCTACCAAGTATTACAGGATCTATTAGCTTAATACTATTTGATATGGCTAGTGCATATATAACAACAGCTAAAACACCTATACCAAATATTGCAACTGATCTTTTTGCATAAGGAAGAAGTTCTTTATGTTCTTGTCCTTTTAGCTCTTTTATAAGACCTTTTTTTAATCTTTCTTGATATATAGGGTCTTTTGAAAGATCTAAGTCATAAAATTTATTTACTATAAAAGACGTGATTAAGCAAGCCCCAAATGTTGTAGAAATACAAATTAATAACAATATTGGGTAGCTAACTCCTAGTGGTTCGCAAACACCAGTCATAGCAACAAAAGCAGCGCTTATAGGACTTGCTGTAATTGCTACTTGAGATGATACAACTGATAATGCAAGTGGAGCGGATGGTTTTATATTTTGTCCTTTCGCAACTTCTGTAATAACTGGCAGTATTGAAAATGCAGTATGTCCAGTTCCTGCAAATACTGTTAATAAGTATGTTACTATTGGTGCTAGATAGTTTATGTATTTCGGATTTTTTCTTAAAAACTTTTCTGCTATTTGAACCATATAGTCAAGTCCACCCGCGACTTGCATAGCTGTTATTGCAGATATTACTGATGCAATGATTAAAATAACATCCCAAGGTAGACTAGCTGGCTTCATCCCAAGACCAATTGTTAATACAATAACACCAAGACCTCCAGCATAGCCTATGCCCATACCACCTAATTTAACACCTAAATAGATACCACCAAAAAGGACTATGATTTGTAAAATTAACATTATATCCATGTAATATCTCCTTCCTTAAATTTATTTAAAATATTGCTTTAAAAATGTAAAAATAATAGCAAATTTATTGTTACACTTAGATTAATTGCTAAAACTATCTTGTCATGCTAGGATTTAGCATATTTTTTGGCTCTAAAATCTTATCTATCTCCTCTTTTGTTAAATACCCTCTTTCTAGGCATATTTCTCCAACTGGTTTTCCAGTTTGTAAAGCTTCTTTTGCAATACTTGCTGACTTTTCATATCCTATATGTGGATTAAATGCTGTTACTATACCTACAGAACCAAGCACTGATTTTAAGCAAGCTTCTGGATTTGCAGTTAAATGTTTTATAGCTTTTGTTGCCATAGTTTTCATAGCATTTTCTAATATAATTAGTGAATTAAATAAGGCGTATGCTATGCCTGGTTCAAAAGCATTTAATTCAAATTCTCCTCTTTCAGAACAAAGCATAATTGTTGTATCGTTGCCTATTACTTCGTAGCAAGCTTCTCCTACAACTTCACATATTACAGGATTTACCTTTCCAGGCATTATAGAACTTCCCGGTTGCATTTGTGGTAAATTTATCTCTCCTAATCCACATCTTGGTCCAGAGTTCATTAAGCGCAAATCGTTTGCTATTTTGCTTAGTCTAACAGCAGCTGTTTTTAAAGCCCCACTTACATGAACAAAATCAGCAGTATCTTGTGTAGCAGCTATAAAATCATTAGCTTTTTTAAACTCAACACCAACTATCTCACTTAATTTTTTTTCTATTACATTTTTGTAATCAGGATGGCAATTTATACCAGTTCCTATAGCAGTAGCACCCATATTTAGATATCTCATTGATTCTCTTGCTGCTGTAATTTTTTCTATATCGCTTTTTATATAAGTTGCAAATGCATTAAATGTATTTCCAAGAGTTGTAGGAACTGCATCTTCTAGCTCAGTTCTTCCCATTTTTATTATATCTTTAAACTCTTTTGCTTTCTTTTCAAGCTCATCTTTTAATAAATTCATAGCATCTAACAAATCAGTCATTTTGGAATAAACTGCAACTTTTATAGAACTAGGATATGTGTCATTTGTGCTTTGACCTAAATTGGTATGGTCGTTTGGATGTAGATATTGGTATTCGCCTTTTTTATGTCCCATAAGTTCAAGTGCGACATTCGTAATAACTTCATTTAAGTTCATATTTGTTGATGTTCCAGCACCACCTTGAATCATATCTACTACAAATTGATCTGCAAACTCTCCATTTATTATCTTATCGCAAGCTTTCGCTAAAAAATCAGCTTTGTCTGCTTCTAATACTCCAACTTCTTTGTTTGATAAAGCAGCTGCTTTTTTTATTTGAGCAAAAGCTTTAACGAAAAATGGATATTCTTTTAGTGTTTTTCCACTAATTACAAAATTTTCAAGTGCTCTAAATGTTTGCACGCCATAATAGACACTGTCGTCTATTTCAAGTTCTCCTATAAAATCATGCTCTTTTCTAGTAGCCATTTTATATCCTTTGTATAAAAAAATATTTTGAAATTATAATATAATTTTTAGTAAAAAAGTTTAATTTTTATTTTATATTTTAAGTTTTTATCCAAATATCCATTTTTAGTATTATAAATATATATTACTTTAATATTATAAGTAAAATTTAATTAAAATAATTATAAAAACAGCTACAAAACATAAAAAATAACTTTTTTGTTATATAAATAGCCATAAAATTCAGTAAAAAAACAATAATTTTTAAGGAAAAAATATAAAAATTATATATGTCTAATAAAAAATATTTATTATATACGCATATAAATAATATAAACCAATTAATTTATATTAATTGGTTTATATAAAAATAATTTAATTTTATATAAACTTTTGGATTTTATTTTTACATATATTATTTTGTTATTTTTACATTTAATAAATTTTTTATTGTAACCATATTAGATAACACTTAGTTTTTGTTTTGTGTTAAATTTAAAATTGCAATTAATGAATCATATGTATATGGTTGTCTGAGTATTATGCTATCTTTTGTTATTTTTTTGTCTATCTTGTTTTCGTTATCGCATATAATGATTATTGAAAAATTTTTAATTTTTTGTATTTTATATATCTCTTCAAAAATATTTTTTTTTGTTAAAAAATCTTGATACAAAAATATTAAATTTGGCTTATATATAGCATCTTTCATATGTTTCATAAAAGTTTCATAGTCATTTTTTTGAATTATATTTATATCCATTGAGAGTAATTGATTTTTTAAGATATTGAAACCATCTTTGTTTTCATAGGCAACTAATGTATGATATTTTTTTGATTTTTCAAAATGACTGTTTAGATGAAAGAATTCATAAAAGCTATCTCTTTTAGAACCTAATGTTAATTTTATATCCAATATTATTTTGTTGTTGTTTATAATTACTTCATAATCTGAATATTTTATCCACTTATTTAGGTATTGTATATTTTTTTTATCTAGAGTATTGTTGCTTTGATTGTTTTCATTTAAATTTATAGTTATTCTAAAAAATACTCTATTTCTATCATAATTCGTTAATTTAAATGATATTATTATTTGTGATTGTGTATTTGCATAAAGAAGAGATTTTGCCGAATATTCTAATGTTTTAATAAGCCTCTCTTTTTCTCCGACAAAAACTCTAGGATAGGACAAATCATAATCAAATAAAATTTTATTATTTGTAGATATGGCATCATAGTAAAGTGTTTCAAGCAAAAAATTCAAACCACTTACTAGGTCAAACTCTTTCATATTATTATCATCCCATCTCCATAAGAATAAAATCTGTATTTTTTCTCTATGGCTGTTTTATAAATTTCCATCGTTTCATCTAGTCCTATAAAGCTACTTACTAACATTATTAGTGTTGATTTTGGTAAATGAAAATTTGTAAGTAAATATTGTTGTCTTATAGGTGGATTGTTTAAATTTAAAAAAAGATTACAAAAACCACTATCTTTTTTGCTTCTAGCATACTCTTCTATGCATCTAGTTACAGTTGTTCCAACACCTAATATAGGTGTGTCAGAGTTTATTATGTCTAGTGTTGCTTGCGGTATACTAAAAAACTCGCTATGCATTTTGTGTTCATTTATATTTTCGCTTTCAACACCTTTAAATGTTCCAGCTCCAACATGAAGTGTTATATATGATGTTTTGTGTGTATTTTTTATTTTTTCAAGCATTTCATTAGAAAAGTGAAGACTTGCTGTTGGTGCTGCAACTGCACCAGAATTTTGTGCAAATATGCTTTGATACCAGCTTTCATCTTCTTTTGTATCTGCTCTTTTTATATATGGTGGCAGAGGTATATGTCCTATAATTTCTAGTTCTTTAAAGACCTCATTTGTGTCTAATTTTTTATTTGATTTTAAAAAACTAACAACTCTTGTTCCATCATCATTTAGTTTTAAGACTTCTGCATTTATTTCGTTATCAAAGATTAGCATGCTTCCTTGATTTACCTTACCTCTTATATATGCACTAAATTTGCCATCACCAAGTGGTTGATTTAGCATTATCTCTGTTTGACCACCACTTTGTTTTTTGCCTATAATTCTTGCTTTTATAACTTTTGTATCATTAAAAATAACAGCACATTTAGGTAAAATATCTGCCAAATCTCCAAATTTTAGATGTTGTATTTTTTTGCTGTTTTTATGGTATACCAAGAGTCTTGCATCCTCTTTTGGCATAATTGGCTCATTTGCTATTAATTCATTTGGTAAATTATAATCATAGCTAGAAAGTGCATTTATATCATTCATTGTTATCATTTTTTGTTGAATTTGATTGTTCTTCGTTTTCCTTATCGTCGCTCTTATATGGGTTTACTTTTTTTGCTATCATTATAGATATCCCATAAAGACCAAGAAGTGGGAAAGCCATTAGAAGTTGGCTTATAACATCAGGTGGTGTCATAACGGCTGCAAATATAAAAATAATCACTATTGCATGTCTTGAATAATTTTTAAGCATTTGATCATCAACCAATCCAAGCTTTGCAAAGAAAAATGTAACCACAGGAAGCTCAAATGCTAGTCCAAAAGCTACTAATATTTTTGTGAAAAATCCAACGTATTCTCCTATGCTTGGAAGTGCTGTAAATAATTGACCGCCAAAATTTACTAGGAATTTAAAACCAAGTGGAACAACAACATAGTAGCAAAACGAAGCACCACATAAAAACATTAGAGTCGCTGAAAGCACAAATGGTATAACGTATTTTTTTTCATTTTCATAAAGTCCAGGAGCTACAAATAACCAAAATTGCCAAAAAATTATAGGCAGTGTCAAAATAAGACCTGTAAAAAAGGCTACTTTCATAGCTGTAAAAAATGGCTCTTGTATCTGTGTAAAGATTATATTGCTTCCTTCTGGCAATACCTCTTTTAATGGTTCGCTCATCCAAGCTAGTATCGGATTCCAGAAACTAAAACACACAAAAAAACCAATTATTACGCTAACAAAGCTTATTGTAAGTCTTTTTCTGAGTTCTGCTAAATGAGGTTTTAATTCTTCAAACATTTATTTTTCTTCTTTATCGTTTAGTATTGTGTCTTTTATCGCTTTTGTTGGGTTTTTTATACTCTCTTGTATAGTGTTTATATCTTTAGTTACACCTTTTTTTAGCTCATCTAGCTCTTCAAAAGTGAGCTTTTTTCTGACATTTTGAGTTGTTTTTTCTATACTTTCTTTGTATTTTTTAGCATCTTCTTTTAGTTCTGCTATCTTTATCTCTTGATCAAAGCTTACTTTTGCATCATTGACACTTTTTTTAATGCTTTTTAATGCCTTGGCTATACTAACCATAGTCTGTGGAAGCTTATCAGGACCTAGGACTATTACAGCAACAACTGCTATCATTATTATTTCAGGAAGACTCATTCCAAACATATTTTTTTTGTCCTATACTTTTATCAAATTTAAGGTGTCTATTTTAGCTTTATTTTTCTCAAAATTTAATTAATTTTCATTTATAAAAAGAGCAATTTCATCAGCTAAAAGAAAATTTTTAACAAAATATCTTCCATTTTTTTCTATAATCTTTCTGGATTTTTTTAAAATTTCAGCTTTTTTGATTTGTTCTTGGCTTAATTTTTTTTTATCTATTCCTATTTTGCTTCTAGCGCCTAAAAATATATGTTCTAACAATAAATCATCTTTTGATAATTTTTCAATTTTTCTTTCTAGCGGATTTTTTATGTAATTATCTATATTTTCACTAGCATATAATCTTTTTTTATCATAAAACCCAACAGAGTAAGCCCCTATGCCTATATACTCATTTCCTTTCCAGTAGTTTAGATTATGCTGACAAGCTTTTCCAAAGTTGGAAATTTCGTATTGTTTAAATCCAGCTTTTTT